>NZ_JAESMB010000020.1:0-63748 GCF_017892945.1 Staphylococcus sp. GDX8P114P-2
AAGATGGAGGCACAGCAGGAAATGGATATCCAAATGATACACCGACAAGTGGGGGCGGACAAACAGAACCACCGCAAACTGGAGGAAGTGGACAATCAAACCCGACCCATAACGATGGGGTGAATGGTGGAAACACAACTTATCCAACTGGTGGTCCATCTTCACAAACATCAGGCAATGCATCAAACGTAAATGATAATAGAGTGGCAACTTCCGACGATAGTAATTATGGTGATTTATCTCAGTCTTCTAATAAGGTTAAACAAAATAGCAACAGCATAAATAATTCAACTGATGTAAATTCTAATAGTGGTAGAGATAGTAATCCATCAAATTATCAAAATGATAGTTTATCCTATAATTATGAGCAAAATAAAAATGCTACTAGTTCAGGTGCTAAGCCAGCTTCAGCACAAACATTTGGTGATTTGGCGAATCAACAGAAAGATTCAAATGAAGATTCCGATAGTAATGTGATGAATCGCTTCCGTCAACTTTCTCCGGGTTCATTTAAATATAATCCTTATGTTTTAAAACAAGTTAAAGCATTGAATAATGATGACAGTAATGTTTCGGATAGTGATATAAATGCTATTTTTTCAAAACAGAAATTTACCGATAATTCTTATTTAAGAGAGTTACAAAAAAGTACAAACTATTTTAAGTTTCAGTATTTTAATCCTATTAAATTTGATGATTACTATAAAAATTTAGATAATCAAGTATTGTCATTAATTACAGGAGAAATCGGTTCAATGCCTGATTTAAAAGCGCCAAAAACTAAAAAGACTCAAGGTGCATATGAATATGAAGAAAGTGATGATACAGAAACGACTCAAACACGCCAAGAAGCTGAGAAAGCAGATAAAGGCTTGAAATTTGAACGTGTATTATTTACTTTAATAGCTGGTATAATAGTGATATTTATCGGTGTTGTTACTACCTATTTCATTCATAGAAGAAAAAAATAAATGCATGTTATCAAAAATAGGCTACTCATTCCTAGAATTCATCTGGGTATAAGTAGCCTATTTTTTATTTAGTTCTAAGTTAATTTAGAGATTGTTCTTATTATGCAGTTAACTTAAGTGTGATGTGGGTTGGTTTAAATGTACGTGACAAGGTATTAGAACAACATTTTTCATTAAAAAGGTCAACAAATTTCTTCGCATCTTGACGAGGGACTTGATCGAAAATCCAATTCTCCTCACTTTTTTCAGTAATAACTATTCTAAAAGGACTAAAAGAAGTACCTGATTTAATATTTTTAATGTCGCTAAATAAAAATGTATCCTTAATTTCAGAACCTTCTATGACTCCTGCTGCTTGAAATTGAATTCTATCTCTTAAAAGAGTCAAAGTTCCTGGTACTGCTTGTGATCGAAATATTTTCATAGATGCATATACTGATATTATAGGATTGGTTAAATCATTTTCCATAATGTTGACCACCTTTTTTAATAATTTAAATTATAACACACTAGATAGTTTTCACTGGTTAAACAATATAAGTAAAGTGGTGAAAACTAGATTGTAAGTGAAATGTTTTTTACTATTTTCTAGGCTTCTAATTTTTTACATTTTAACTTTATTATAGTATTCAATTGAATATGCTTTAGTCATAGAAAACCACCTCCAAATAAATTCATTTGTAATGAGAAGTTACTTGGAGGTGGTTTTATTTTACTCTTAGTAATTGATAAGATGCTTATTTTAAATAAAGAAATTTATAATAAATGATGTAGATTGTTGAAGTTCTTTAATTTTATCTGGACCAATTAAAATTTGTACTACAACAACAAATCCATTTTGAAATACATGAATCAGTATTGGAACCCAAATCCGTTTAGTATATACATAGAAAGCTGAAAAAATCATGCCCATACCAAAATAAATAATGAAGAAAGAAGGATCGCCATGTGCGACACTAAACAATATCGAGCTGACTATACTAGCAATTAAAAACTTAACTAACTTGTTACCTTTCAAGATATTGTACAGTTCACCGAAAATAACTTTACGGAATATATATTCTTCTAATATAGGGCCAATAACAGCGATTAAAACTATAAATATTGGAAACGCATTGGCAATTTGTAATATACGTTCTGTATTAGGGCTCTTTTGAGGGGCACCTAGAATATGTATATTTATCAAACTTGCAATGATTTGATAAATCATAACAATAAAATAGCCGACGAATGCCCATAAAATAATATAGCGTTTTTTTTCTTTAGGTTGACGCTCTAACTCTGTGGGATTTGATATTTTAAGATGTAACACTGCTATAATAATGAAAGCAATGAAAAATAGCACCACTTGAGTAGCAATTCCAGTAATTCTAAGATTTTCCCTGCTTAAGTTACCGAGTATACCAGTTGATAAGATAAGCGCTGGACCAAATTGTGCAAGTCCATAAATCAATAATGTAAGTATGGACACCCATAAACGTGACATTTTCTACCTCCAAAAATAATAATATACTTTATTTTATCGTAAAACTGAGATTACTACAAAATAAACCCCCGATAGTTTTTGCTTGAATTATTGACCAACTTTGATTATTATTAAAATTGTATTAGCACTCTATATATATAAGTGCTAAAAGTTTTTGAATTTTTAAGGAGGAACAATACATGTTAAAACCATTAGGTAACCGAGTAATTATTGAAAAAGTAGAGCAAGAACAAACAACTAAAAGTGGTATCGTGTTAACGGATAGTGCTAAAGAAAAATCAAATGAAGGTAAAATAATTGCAGTTGGTGCAGGACGTCTGTTAGATGATGGTACTCGTGTTGCTCCTGAGGTCAAAGAAGGCGATAGTGTGGTTTTCCAACAATATGCTGGAACTGAAATTAAACACGGTGAAGAAACATATTTAATTTTAAATGAAGATGACATTTTAGCAGTCATTCAATAATAAAAGTAACGGTAAAATAATTAAACAACATGGAGGTTAATTAATTATGGCAAAAGATTTAAGATTCTCAGAAGATGCGCGTCAATCAATGTTACGTGGTGTAGATAAATTAGCAAATGCTGTTAAAGTTACAATCGGACCAAAAGGACGTAACGTTGTTTTAGATAAAGAATATACATCACCTTTAATTACTAATGATGGTGTTACGATTGCAAAAGAAATCGAACTAGAAGATCCATATGAAAATATGGGTGCAAAATTAGTACAAGAGGTAGCAAATAAAACAAATGAAATTGCTGGTGATGGTACGACTACTGCAACTGTATTAGCACAAGCAATGATTCAAGAAGGATTGAAAAACGTAACGAGTGGTGCTAACCCTGTTGGTATTCGACAAGGTATAGACAAAGCTGTAGATGTTGCGATTACAGCATTACATGATATTTCACAAAAAGTTGAAAATAAAAATGAAATTGCACAAGTTGGTTCTATTTCAGCAGCGGATGAAGAAATTGGTAAATATATTTCTGAAGCGATGGAAAAAGTTGGTAATGATGGTGTAATTACAATAGAAGAATCAAGTGGTTTCAATACAGAATTAGAAGTAGTTGAAGGTATGCAATTTGATAGAGGATATCAATCACCATATATGGTTACTGATTCTGACAAAATGGTTGCAGAACTAGAAAAACCTTATATCTTAATTACAGATAAAAAGATTTCTTCATTCCAAGATATTTTACCGCTATTAGAGCAAGTGGTTCAATCTAATCGACCAATTTTAATCGTAGCGGATGAAGTAGAAGGCGATGCATTAACAAATATCGTCTTAAACCGTATGCGTGGAACATTTACAGCAGTAGCTGTGAAAGCACCTGGTTTTGGTGATCGTCGTAAAGCAATGTTAGAAGATTTAGCTATCTTAACTGGTGCACAAGTTATTACAGATGATTTAGGCTTAGAATTAAAAGATGCATCTTTAGATATGTTAGGTACTGCGAACAAAGCAGAAGTAACAAAAGATAATACTACTGTTGTCGATGGTGATGGCGACCAAAATAGTATTGATGCACGCGTTAGTCAAATTAAAGCACAAGTAGAAGAAACAGATTCTGACTTTGACAGAGAAAAATTACAAGAACGCTTAGCAAAATTAGCAGGTGGCGTTGCAGTAATTAAAGTAGGTGCAGCAAGTGAAACAGAATTAAAAGAACGTAAATTACGTATTGAAGATGCATTAAACTCAACACGTGCAGCAGTTGAAGAAGGTATTGTTGCTGGTGGTGGTACAGCATTAATGAACATTTACGACAAAGTAAATGCTATCGAAGCTGAAGGCGACGTAGCAACTGGTGTTAATATTGTACTTAAAGCGTTAGAATCTCCAGTACGTCAAATTGCTGAAAATGCTGGTTTAGAAGGTTCAATTATCGTTGAACGTCTTAAAAATGCAGAAGTAGGTGTAGGTTTTAATGCAGCTACAAATGAATGGGTAAATATGCTTGATGCTGGTATTGTAGACCCTACAAAAGTAACACGTTCATCATTACAACACGCAGCAAGTGTTGCAGCAATGTTCTTAACAACTGAAGCGGTTGTAGCTAACCTACCAGAAAAAGAAGATAATGAACCACAACCAGGTATGGGCGGCATGCCAGGTATGATGTAAAATGACCACTAAACATTGATTTTATAGTAAATCAACTGTTCATCGGTCATAGCAATAATAAAATAATTAATGCAAGACGTTTTCCAAGAGGTTACTTAGCCTTTTGGAAAGCGTCTTTTTTATGGTTTTGTAATTTTCAGTAGTTTAATAATGTTAGGATTTATTCATAAAGTTGAGCGATATACACGAGATTTATATTTATATGAAAACAAGAGAATAACTAAGTTGGATTTGAGGCAGTGTGGAGATAAAAATAATTAAAAAGATTAAATAAAGTAGTTGATTACTTACGTTTTGTGTAGTGTAATTATATATGTAAGGTTGAGATACACCTTACTAACACTCTTGAAAAGGGGGTGTTATTAGTGGATGATATAGAAAAATTCCTAGCAATCGCAACTATAATGCGAACGCCAGGAATTTTAAAACAACTTAGATTGTGGCATTTCGGCGTCCTAGACCGAAAGCGGAACAACAAAGAAGATAAGTAATTCACTTTACAAAGCCCGTTAATTCGGGCTACCCTTTTCAACTATTATAATATTACAATTTGGGAGGTAATGCAAACATGAATATCTATATAATTATAGGATTAATCGCATTTATACTTTTAATACCCGAATTCATTAGAATAGCTAGAATTTTACATTTGAAACACTTAGGAATTAAACACATAGGTAACGGTAAATATGAAGAAATAGGTAATAAGAAATATAAATGGTACGAATGGTTGAGATAATATGAGTGAATACAAACAAACGATACTAGATTAAGCCCAACGGTAATGTCTACATTGAGAATAGGTAAACGTGATGTTGATCATTTAAACTTGGTACTACTGAAAAATATAAGAAAACACAAAAGCCCACCTTGCTTAGGTGGGTTATTTTATTTATTTAACCTCATTCTTGCATCTGTTGTTTCTTCTGCTTCAATTACATCATGATATTGTAGTTTAGTTTCTTCTCTTACTACTTCATCTGATGGTAATTCAATTTGACCGATTGGAATATCACTCATAGCATCATCATTAGGTATGCCAGTATAACCATGTTCTTTGCCCAACTTAGCATAAGATTCCATTTTTTCTTGGTCGGTAGATTCTTGTTGTACAGGTTGCTCTACATTTGGTGTTTGTTGTGATTCATCAGTGTTAGAATCATCTTTTTTATACAATTTTGTGACCTTTGTGTCGTTAGTCATGGTGCGAGTCAAATTAGAATATTATGTGTTATTTCCAACGGTCTAACTTACGCATGAATTTTTTTGTATACATTTTAGATAGAATCATTTTTTGAAATTTATTCATGTCTGACTCTTGAAATCTTTTTAAGTTGTAATCATACATCTCATCAAAACTTAAATCCAATGTCCATTGACCATTTTGATAACAGTGTATACAGTATTTGAGTGATAAACTGCCATCTTCTTCAGTACCCTGTGGCGTATTTTTATCTAGAGGGATTCCGCAACTTTGACATTGTTTTTCTTTTTTCATCATATAGTGCTCCTTTTTTCTTTTGATTATAGCATGATTTTAAATGTAGTTTTGATACGCAATATTTATTTAATTTGAACGTTGCTTTGGGATTATTTTTCATATTATTTAAATATATGGAGCGTGTTATTTGTTAATAATTATTAATTTAAAATGTTAACTTTTCGCTTATTATAATTCTTTATAAGAGTAAAAAAAGGAGAATTAATGTAGAATTGACACAGACACAAATTTATCATGGTTTTGTGTTGTGATAGAAATAAAAGAAAGGATGGATTCTATGACAAATAAAACAGTATTCGATGTCATTGACTTAGGGGTCAATTATTTACTCTCAGGCTACGAGAAGTGGGGGGTTGATGAAGTCATTGATAATAAAGCTGAAGTATTTCCAAACACAATACTTTGGCAGTATGGTCATGTTTTATCTGTATTTGAATCAGCCTTATCACTTTGTGAACAAAATGTTGTTGACGTTCCTTATTATTCAAGTATATTTGGTTATGGGTCTAGCCCAGAAAATTGGGGTGACCAAGAAATTCCAAGTTTAGATGAAATTTTTTCACATATCAAAACATTGCCAGAACGCGCTCGTACGTTAACGGACGTACAATTATCCCAAGAATTAACAGAAACTATTGCAGGCTGTGATACACTAGACGAATTGTTAACTTTAAATGCAGTACATATTCCACTGCATGCAGGTAAAATTGAAGAAATGACACGAGTGTTAAAGGCGCATAGATAAATAAAAAGCATTTGGTGAACAACGTATTCACCAAATGCTTTTTTTATTCTTGTAAATCATCAATACCTTGCGCAATAGAATCAAAAACGTGTGGAATATCATCTTTTTCTACACAACTGAATGCAATACGAATATCTGTATCATTTAATGCAATAATACCTATAGAGTAATTATCAATTAAATGGATTCTTAATGCTTCAGGATCTACACCTTTGACTTGTAAGGCCATAAAGTAACCTGAATTGAAATCGTATGGTTGCCAGAATTTTGTATATTTATCAGCATAAACCACTTCTTTAGTAACTTCATAACGTGCTTGTAATGTTTCCATGTTATGTTGAATTTCTTTATCAAAAGTTTCGTGGTTTTCTAAAACATATTTAATCGCACTCTGTGATGGCAGAGGTCCACTAGAAATATTACTACGAATAAGACCTTTAACCTTTGCTTCTAACACATTTTTAGTTGCATCGTCATTAATACCAAATGTGAGGAATCCTACACGTAAGCCCCAAGCGAAAAATTCTTTTGTAGCACCATCTAAACGGATAGGTAATAAGTTATTCAAGTGTAAGTTTGTTAATGCTGTAAATATTGATTGTGTATAAACATCTTCATAAAATAAACCATAATATGCATCATCTACTACTGCTATAACGTTTGTTCCACGTTCAGCTAATCCTTTAATTGCTTCAACAATTTGAGCGACTTCTTCTTTTGTAGGAGTGTAGCCAGTTGGGTTATTAGGGTAGTTTAAGATTAAGATAACTTTATCTTTGTCATAGCTTTCTAAAGTGCGAACAAGTGCTTCTGTTGTATAATGACCGTCTTCATCAAAGATTGAATATGTTTGAATTTCTGCGTTATGACGCGTAGAATAGACTAATTTATAATTTCCCCAATTGTGTTCAGGTAATAAAATAGTATCTTGACTGTTTACAAATAAGTCTCCTACTAATGATAAACCATGTGTTAATGCATTTGTCACGATTGGACGTGAAATATCTTTTTCAGCTAGGTCTGGATTGTCTTTTAAGATTTTTTGAGTCCATAATTGACGTAATGATTCGATTCCTTGAGGTGGTGCATAAGGGAAGATATCATCAGGTTCAAGATGATTAAATACTTCATTTAATGTATCAGCGTACATTTTACTGTCTTTATATGTAGCCATACCAATAGTAGCATTATATTGTGTTGTTTTAGCTTCAGCAGATTGTGACAGTATACCTTTTGGATAGTACATTAGTTTTCCTAAATCGGAAAGCATGTCAGCAACTTCTGGTTTTGCGTTAGATAATTTTTCATTCAAATCTAAGGCTAAAGGGTTCATATTTAATTCAACCTCTCTTTACTTTTCATTTCTTTGTACATTCTTATATTATCTTGAAATGAAATAAAGATAAAGTGTTCTTTATATTATATTTTAAATTTTTAAAATTCACAGATAAAATAGCGAACATACGTTCTGTATTTATGTTAGAATATGGATAGGCCATCAATTCCTACATGCCAAACTGATTGTGGGAGGTGTAGTATATTATGTGGTGGCAAGATGCCGTAACAACTTTATTGTCAGGTAGCTTACTTGTTATTTTTCGCGTTTGGTTAGAAAACAAATGGAAAGATAAGTAGTGGCCTTACACAAAAAAACCCCCATGTCTGCTGGTACCAGACTGGGGGTTTGTGTAGTATATTCTGTGGATACACTTATAGTTTAGCATTACTTATAATGAACTGCAAACAATATATTTAAGAATATATTTATATAATCATTAACAGTATTATTTAAGTACTTTAATAATAAGATTGTTAATTTTACTAGATGTTTGGTAGAATAAACGTGTTCGAGGTGAAAAAATTTGAAGCATTTAACAAAAATATTTGTGACGATTGCGATAATTTTATTTATCGTAGGATATTATTTACAAGCTACTGGCAACGAAGGCTCAGGAATAAAGCTATTGCTAGCAGCAATTTTGTTTATGATATGTGCATTTATTAATAGAAGAAACGATCGATTGAAAAACAAAAAGAAATAACAATCGCATGCTACTAAAAGTAAATTATATTATTTTTAGTAGCAATTTTTTTGGCCTTGATTGAATTTCCGATTGAGTTGTGTATAATATGTTGTGTTTAGAACTATAATAACTATATATTTTGTACATATAAAAATGAGGTTGTTACCGTTATATTTTATTATTTAAATGTTTTTTTACTATGTTAAATTTAGTTTGTTGATTTATCGTATTTCGTAAATTAATAGGAGGTATTTATGCAGTTACAAGATATTACAAAGAAGTATGGTAGTAACAATGTACTTGATCATATTGACTTTGATTTTAATGATAGTCGTATTGTGGGACTTATCGGGAAAAATGGTGTAGGTAAAACAACACTTATGAAGGTTATGAATGGTAATATTATTAACTTTCAAGGAAAAGTAGAATTAGCTAATAATGAAAATATTGGTTATTTAATAGAACATCCGAAATTATACGATAATAAATCTGGCTTATATAATTTAAAACTATTCGCCCAAGTTTTAGGAAAAGGTTTTGACAAAAAATATGCTAATCATATTATCCAAACTTTCGGCATGGAACCTTATATTAAAAAGAAAGTAAAAAAATACTCAATGGGTATGAAGCAAAAATTAGCTATTGCTGTATCATTAATGAACAAACCTAAGTATTTAATTTTGGATGAACCTACAAATGGCATGGATCCAGATGGTTCTATTGATGTGTTAACGACTATTAAACAACTTGTAAAAGAGCTTGATATGAAAATTCTCATTTCTAGTCATAAGTTGGAAGACATTGAATTAATTTGCGATAGAGCGGTATTTTTACGAGATGGCAATTTTGTTCAGGATGTTAATATGGACGAGGGTGCACCTACAGACTCAACAGTTATAATATTTGAGGATGAAGACTTTGAACAAGCACATACGTATTTGAAAGAACATTATGAAATTATTGAGTCACAACGTGCGAATAAAGAAGTTGTTATACGGGCACAACAAAGTTATCAAGCTTTACTTAAAGGCTTGGCAAGTATTGAAGTATATCCGAAATTTATTGAAACACGAAAAAGTTCATTACGTGATACTTACTTTAATATTAATCAGAGAGGTGACCAATAATGAATAGCTTTCAATTAATCAAACATGATGTGTACAGTATTTTTAGAAGCCCATTGACTTATTTAGCTTTACTTCTAACATATGGTGCAATGGCTGGAATGACTGTATTATTTGTACAGCAGTTAGATAAAGTAGACGGCAATATTATACTGGCAGTCGGCAGTTGGTTCTTCTCAATTGTAGGTTTACTTTTTGTAATTAAAACGATTACGCGAGATATTTCTCAAGGTACGTTACAATTGTTTATGAATAAAACTAAAAATAGAGTTGGATACTTTATTGCGAAAGTATGTTCAATGATAATCATCGCCTTACTTATGTCAGGATTTTTAGTGGCATTTGTTATTATTGTTCAAAATATAGTAGATGGTAAAAATGTCACTGCTGAAAAGTGCTGGGAATTATTAGTATTTTATCTTATATTCCATCTGTTTTTCGGTTTGTTATTATATTTATTTGCATTAGTTATTCCAAAGACAGCTTTAATTTATACTGTAGGAATTATTTTAATATTCCTTGTACCATTTGCAGAACCATTTATCCCAATGATTCCTAAAATTGGTGATAATATTCAAGATTCATTAAAATATATACCATTTAGCTACTTACCAAACAAAACTACATCAGATGATTTTACTTTTACGAATTGGCAATGGTTTATATCAGCAGCTTCAATCATAATTTTATTTATCGTTAATTTATTCTATGTAACTAAAAAAGATATATAAAGTAAAAAAGGTATATGCACTTCGCTCGAAGTGTATATACCTTTTTATTATTATTTGTGGCGTAATTGTTCAATGATAGATTCAAACACTGCTTTCCACATTTGTGAATCTGTTTTATAACGATTGGAGATAATCGCATGAACTTCATTTGATTTTTCTTCAAATGTTGGGTCATCTTTCGCTGGTAGATTGGCACGAGCTTCATCTACAAATTTTTGAACTTGGCGTGCACGTGGTCCCCATACAGTTTCCTGTTGATATTCATCATTTAAAAAGACGAATATAGGAATAGAACGGGCAGTACCATTTGTTAAGTATTGATCAATTAAATTAGTATCGTCATCACGATGGAAGACTCTAACTTCTAAATTTAATAGTTCACTAATATGTTTTAAGATTGGAAGGTTCATCATAGCGTCCCCACACCAATCCTCTGTGATAACAAGTACTTTATCATAATTAGCTGCTTTAATTTTTTCGATGTTATCATTTTCTGTATTTGGCACAGAAAAAGAATTATAAATTGTTTCCACACCATCTTTATTAACAGTCATATTTTCGATGTATTCATTAAGTAGCTGACTGTCGTTAAAATAAGTCTTTAGACTTGTCATTTGTATTCCCCCTTCAATCTATTGATGTAATTATAGCAAATTAACTTATAATTGGGAAAATTATTAACTCTTAAATTTACATTATTTTTTATAGGAGTTGTAGGTGAGAGATGCAACTGTAAAATAGCTATGCTATATTTAAATAATGAAATGAATACGGTTGAAACAGGTGTAAAAAGTGAATTTCGTCAACTTTTTAGTGTGAAACGTATAGAGTAAAGTATGTGTTTGTAGTTAAAAACCGTAAATAATAGAACTATAGCAAGATGATAGTCATAATTAATGATAATTGGCGGAGATAATTTTGGACAAAATTACATTTTTAAATGAGCTCGAACAAGAACTGGAACGTTTACCAAGACAAGAACGTGATAAAATCATGTTTGAATATGAGAGTTACTTTTTTGACTTAGAGAAAAATGGGAAAAATGAATATCAAATTATGGGAGAGCTTGAATCCCCTAAAGTTATTGGAAAAGAAATTAAAGCTAAAAATGCGATTAGTTATGCAGAATATAAAACGAATGCTAAAACTATAATTAGAGCAATTATTGCTTCATTAGGTATGGGTATCTTTTCTTTATTATTAATTTTAATTCCTATGGTGTTTATAGCATGTATTATGTTTGTACTATTGCTCGTGTCTTTTATGATGTTTATTTCACCGTTATTGTTAATTGTTCATGGTGTGATTAACCATAATATCAGTTTAGCAATTAGTAATTACCTTTTTGCATTTTCCTACAGTGGTTTAGGAATTGTACTGTTTGTATTAATTTTAAAACTTGCTGAGTTAGTTTATCGTGCAATTTTAAAATATTTAAGATGGAATATTAAAACGATTAAGGGAAGTGCTGTAGAATGAAGAAGTTGTTCATTTGTGGTCTAACCATATTCGTCGTTTGCTTCGTGTTAGCTTGTTTATTTTGGTTTTCATTTGAACAACAAGATAATAAAACGAATGAAGTATCACAAAATTACCATGATGATGAGATTGAAGATATTAATGTGGCGACGAAGAATGCAGCAGTTAAAGTACGGCAAGGTGAGAAGTTTAACATTACATATAAAGGATCGAAAGATGTAAATATTAAACGTCATGCTGATAAAGTTAATGTAACGGAAAAAAATAACAATGAAGATCATTACGGTTTGAACTTTAATCCATTTAAAAATATTCATAGTACAGTATATATTACAGTTCCTAAACAAGCCTCAGCTAATCTTGATATGGAATTACATTCGCAATTTATTCAATTAGATCAACTGCGTTTGGGTGATGTTAAAGTATATACTGAACACGGTAATAGTGAAGGGTTTAAAGTGAAAAATTCTACAATAAAAAATTTAACGTATCAGTCTGACTTTTCATCAGTAGCTATATCTGATAGTAAGATTAAACAAGGCAATCTTAAAACGCAAAATAAAATTGAAGTGACACGTAGTTTATTAAAAGATACGATCTTATTAACTGAGGATAGTAATATTATGTTAGCTGATATGAAATCCAATACAGATGTGAAAGCTTCTACGAACGAAGGAAATATTAATATTTCCTATGCACAGAAACCTCAAGATACACTGTTAAAATTAAATCCATTAAAAGGGAAATCACATGTTAACAATCCTTACTTTCAACATAATAAAGTAGGTAATGGGCAAAATATAATTGAATTATATACAAATCAAGGCGATATTTATATCGACTAAATAAAGGGACAAACGACCATTATAGTGAAGCTTCTCCAAGTTGAATCACTATTGGCGTTTGTCCCTTTAGTTATTAATAAGTAGCAAATGTAAGGTCGGTATCAATGTAGCCTTTAAATGTTGAAACATCAAGTGATGTGCCATTGAGCCATTGTTGAAAATCAAAGTATGTTGGTTTGCTGTTTTCTCCTAGACTTATCCAAGCGGCTAATTGCTGAGGTTCGTACATACTAGTATGTATCGTTCCAGACCAGCTATTAAATAGTTTACTGTAAATATCAAAATCAGGGTTATTAAATAATTCAAAAGCGTCAAATTTATTTAATTGGTGCTGTGTACTTTGATTCAAACGATCCAAACGTGCTTTGGACTCTTTAGTATAATTTCTATTTTCGTGAGTTAAGAGCTGAAAATGATTCGTGCATGTATTATCATATCTGACGTCAATCGAACGTGGTGATACTTCAATAATGGCATGATTTAAAGCTTTATCCATAACGATATAACTGAATGAACTACGGTGTGGTATGGTTTTCAATAATTTTATGGCATCTTCGACATCTTTGCAGTATTGCAAAATTAATCGACCTATCATATAACAGACGAAACCATCACCGGGTTTTTTACGGTGCATGAAATTATAACCCATTACTAATCCGGCTTCGTTCATACCATCCATTCTTCCTGTAACTCTTGAAGTGGGGCCAATTTGAGCTAGTCCGCCATCAGTAGGTTGAAATAATAAATATCTACCATCATAAGTAGCGGGGTGGTAATCGTAATTACGTACCATATAATCGTTGCCTAAATAAACCGTACAGCCACTATTTGTTAACGGCGTAAAACGATAATGAGCAAAATTCAATACCATTTGGTTAGATGGTAAATTTAAAACTTCTTGCATACCTTTTATTTCTTCCCAAATATGTGGTGCATAGGTTTGGAAGATATCATAAGTCTCTTTAATATGTATATCAAAACGAGGCATACGTTTGCGCCATTCTTTTTCTCTATTTTTTAGTAAAGGTGTTTGTTGCATCCATTGAGCAGTTTTAACGCCTAAGTCAAAATGTGATCCGCGATGAGTCATTATATCTGATTGGACAAATTGCATTTTTTATACACTCCTATGAATATTATATATAACATGATTGTAACTTTATTGTAATTTGTTATTAATTGCTATTGAATAATGTAGTGGTTATTATAAACATACAACATAGAAAAATCTTTATTAGTTTATTGAGGTGATACTATGAATGAGTACTATCAAGCAGCAAAATCAGCTATGTCCGCATGGTGGAGAAACTAATAATTGTTTTCTGAGTTATCGAGTAACGACTATGATTATCATAGTCGTTTTTTGTGATTCTTGCATGTAAACATTTCACAGTTTAATCTTAATTATGATAATATAGATATGTTATTAATAAATAATATAGTCAATGTAATTTACCTATATTAACGCTTTTTACTTCTTACAATATCGTATCATAAAATTTCCTGTGATATTACTGGAATAAAAAAATGAATAATAGGTATATATTTATTGATGCTTTTAAGTGTGCTATTATTGAATATAGACATGCTATTAAATTATTGAGGTGAACAGAATGTGTAATTTTATTAAAGGTTTATTTAAATTTGTATTTGGTACAATTTTAACTGTATCACTAGTTGCTGGAATCGGTGCAGTTGTATTTGCATACATCTTCAAAAAAGATTTTGAAGACATCGAAAGCAAAACAAAAGAAATCGTATCAGACATCGAATCAAATAATTAATACTACAATAGAACACGATAGTGTTCTATTTTTTTTATAGACCCTTACTACTTTAGTAGTTAGGGTCTATTATGCAGATGAAGCATCTGCGAACCATAAAAACATACTACTTCAGTAGTTAGGGTCTATTATGCAGATGAAGCATCTGCGAACCATAAAAACATACTACTTCAGTAGTTAGGGGCTATGGTGCAGATGAAGCATCTGCGAACTATAAAAGACATACTACTTCAGTAGTTAGGGGCTATGATGCAGATGAGGCATCTGCGAACTATAAAAACATACTACTTTAGTAGTTAGGGGCTATTATGCAGATGAAGCATCTGCGAACTATAAAAACATACTACTTTAGTAGTTAGGGTCTATTATGCAGATGAAGCATCTGCGAACTATAAAAGACATACTACTTCAGTAGTTAGGGGCTATGATACAGATGAATATTTGTAGTTGCATGTTGGACTAAATTGTTAATTAGTAGTGATTTGTTGAATATTAGTAATGTCTACTAATGATAATTGAACAATTTGGGAATCTGTTTTGGATTCGCCAATTAAAGTCATCTGTAGCATATCAATTTTTTTGATATAGATTGATTTGTGTTCTAACCAGCCATCACAATAATATTCAATATGAATAGGTGTATTATTGTGTAAAGATTGATGTAATTGAAAGTTGAGATTATTGAGTTGGTCATCTGATAATATAGGGCGGTCAATTTTATTTTGGTCTATAATATACTGCTGTATTCTAGTGAACTGTTCGGGCAAAGTGGCAAAAGGTGCCCATTTTACCATGCCGCGTCCCTTAGGTATGCTTTGAGTTAAATATTCTCTAGGGATCTTGCGATAGTCAGTTTCATTTTTATATTTATCCGGAATCATAAAATCACCTCATCAATATTATAGAACATATGTTCGTATAAGTGAAGTGCTTTATTAATAATCTAACAATGAAATGTTGCACGTATAGATGCAGTTTTTGGCGTAACAGTATCAACGAGCTGTCACTAGCTAAATAAAAAGACGACATAAATTATGTCGTCTTAGTGTTTAGTTTGTTTTATGAAATTGCTGTATCGTGCGACCAATTTCATCTCGGACGCGTTGAAATTCTGACCAATCTTTTCCTGCTGGGTCGTCAAAACCCCAATGTTCTTTTTTTACATTTGGTGGCAGGATAGGGCAATTAGCATCTGCATCGCTACATAATGTAACCACCAAATCCGATTGCTTAAGAATATTATTATCAATTAAGTCTGACGTATGGTTGGATATATCAATATCTACTTCTTGCATTGCTTCAATTGCTTTAGGATTCACACCGTGTGTTTCAATACCAGCTGAATAGACATTCCAATGTTCGCCAAGTATTTTCTTACCCCAACCTTCTGCCATTTGGCTACGACAAGAGTTTCCAGTACAAATAAAATAAATTGTTTTTTTACGCATTATTAAAGCCTCTTTTCTTAAAATATAATTAATGTTAGGAATAAACCTAATAATGTTACAAAGAGTACCGGAATAGTAATAATGATTCCAGTTTTAAAGTATGTGCCCCATGCGATTTTTACACCTTTTTGTGTTAAAACATGTAGCCACAATAATGTTGCTAAAGAACCGATTGGAGTAATTTTCGGTCCTAAATCGGAGCCTATTACATTTGCATAAATCATACCTTCTTTAATAGACCCAACTACATTTGATTGTCCGATAGCAATAGCATCTATTAAAACTGTAGGCATATTATTCATTATTGATGATAAAAAGGCTGATATAAAGCCCATGCCCATAATACTGCTGAATAAGCCATAACTTGAAATATTAGATAATACATCGGCCAAAATTGTAGTGATACCTACATTTTTTAAGCCAAACACGACTAGGTACATACCAATTGAAAATAGGACAATATTCCATGGTGCCCCTTTAATCACTTGTTTCGTATGAACTGCATGAGACTTACGAGCTAAGAGTACAAAGATAACAGCAACTATACCAGCAAAAATTGATACTGGAATATGAATAAATTCACTAACAAGATAACCCACAAGTAAAATAGCTAACACAATCCATGAAATCTTAAATAATTTTGGATCTTTTATAGCATCATTTGGATTCATAAGATTTTCAGTTTCGAAAGTTTTGGGTATAGATTTTCTGAAATATAGCCATAGTACGAGAATACTAGCAATCAAAGAGAATATGTTAGGTATAATCATTCGACTAAAGTACTCAATAAATCCGATGTCAAAGTAATCAGCAGAAACAATATTAACTAGGTTACTGACAATTAAGGGTAGAGATGTAGTATCAGCAATAAATCCACTAGCAATAATAAATGGGAATATCATTTTTTTATTAAAGCCTAAATTTCTGACCATCGCTAATACAATAGGCGTTAAGATTAAAGCAGCGCCATCATTTGCGAAAAATGCAGCTACAATTGACCCTAATAGCATGATAAAAATAAACATTTTTAACCCATTACCGTTTGAAGCTTTGACCATATGTATCGCAGACCATTCAAAAAATCCAATTTCATCTAATATTAATGAAATAAGAATGACAGCAACAAATGTTAAAGTAGCATTCCAGACAATACCGGTTACTTCTAAGACATCGGAAACGCTAACCACGCCTGTAATGATAGCAACTACAGCTCCAATTAAAGCTGTAATACCAATATCTAGGCCTTTAGGTTGCCAAATGACAAAAAATAAAGTTATAAGAAAAATTATAATTGCTAAAGTCGTCATCATCAGCATTCACCTGATTTCATATTTTTACAGACACAGCGTGTGTTAGGTGTTGTAATGGTATTTAAGTTTTGATTGAGATCATCTAAAGTCTCGTGATTAAGTTGATACATACGTTTGTTACCATCTTTTCGTGTAGTAACTAACTCATTATCTACTAATGACTTCATATGGTGGCTTAATGTTGGTTGAGAAAATTGAAAGTGTTCTAACAAGTCACAGGCACACAGCTCACCACAAGAAAGTAAATCTATTATTTCTAATCTACTTGGATCTGATAAAACTTTTAATATTGAAGAAAGATTTTTATAAGACATCAATATACCTCCTAAACATTATATAGATTAACATCTATATAGAAGGTTGTCTATATAATTTGAAATGACTACATCAGTTCATGGCTATGCATCAAAATTTAATTGATTGTTATTCTGGTATATATTTTATAAACTAGTACTATATCAATAATGGAGGGGTTTACATGACAACACTAGGATATGTTGGTACATATACTAAAAAAGAAGGCAAAGGGATTTATCGTTTTGAATTGAATGAAGCTACTGGTGACATAGATACCGTAGAAACTGGATTCGAACTAGAAGCGTCAACGTATATTACCCAATATAATTCTTATTTATACGCAATTACGCGTGAAGGTGATGATTGTGGCGTAGCAAGCCTTAAAATTGATGCAGAAGGGCGTTTGACATTAATTAATAAATGTTTAGCTTCTACAGCTGGTACAGGATGTTATATAGCAGTATCTCCTGATGGACAATATTTATTTGAGTCAGTTTACGGTGCTGGTGTTGCACGACTATACGAATTAAATGCTGAAACTGGGGAAGTAGTGCAGTTGATTCATGAATTGCAACATACTTATGAGGTAGGTTCTAATGAACGTCAAGACGGTCCTCATGTTCATTTCTTAGATGTCACACCGGATAACAAGTATGTAGTAGCAATGGATTTAGGAACAGACAATGTAGTGACATATACTTATGGTCAAGATGGTTTAACAGAATACGCTGTTACTAAATTTGAGCCGGGAGACGGCCCTAGACATATTACTTTTAATCAAAATAATAGTAAATATGCTTATATCGTACATGAACTATCCAATAAAGTATCCGTAGTAAAATATGAAGATGGTAAATTCGAAGAAATAGAAAAACATTTGACAATTCCCGAATCATTTAATGGTGATACTAAGTTAGCAGCTGTTAGGTTATCTCAGGACCAACAATTTTTATATATTAGTAATAGAGGTCATGATAGTATAGCGATTTTTAAAATAGTAGAAGATGGTGCATCATTAGAATTAGTAGATATTACGCCGAGTGGCGGAGAGTTTCCTAGGGACTTTAATATTGTAGCATCTGACGACTACTTAGTTTGTGCGCATCAAGAAGGCAGTTCACCATTAGTTGTCTTTAAACGAGATAAAGCAACAGGAACATTAACTCAAACAGATAATAGAGCAACGGCGCCTGAAGGTGTATGTGTTCAATTTTTAAAATAATAATAACGCTAAAAGGGAGTGGGACAGAAATCTGATTTTGAGAAAATGATTTCGTTGTCCCACCCCGGCAAGGATGACTAGCGTTGAAAAAAGCTCGGTTTGAAGCGCATTTTCAATGCAGTCAACTACTGACCATATGAAAAAGGTTTCGAATAAAATATGGAGTGGGACAGAAATCTGATTTTGAGAAAATGATTTCGTTGTCCCACCCCGGCAAGGATGACTAGCGTTGAAAAAAGCTCGGTTTGAAGCGCATTTTCAATGCAGTCAACTACTGCCCATATGAAAAAGGTTTCGAATAAAATATGGAGTGGGACAGAAATCTGATTTTGAGAAAATGATTTCGTCTTCCCACCCCGGCAAGGATGACTAGCATTGAAAAAAGCTTGATTTGAAGCGCATTTTCAATGCAGTCAGCTACTGCCAAAATAAAAAGAGGTTGGAACAAATTAATATTATCCCAACCTCTTTTTAATCGTTAGTTATTGAAAAATGTTTTGATATATTTGAATTTACCTTTATAAGGTGGGAAGACAAGACTTGATTCTAAACGAGTTGTTTTGAAAATATAAGATTTTGCATGACTGAAAGTATCAAAACTGTATTTACCGTGGTATTGACCAATACCCGAAAGTCCTACACCGCCGAATGGTAAATTAGGATTGGCTAAATGCATAATAGTATCATTGATGGCACCACCACCGAAAGATAATTCATTTAAAATACGTTCTGTAGTATTTTCATCTTCACTAAATAGATATAAACTCAATGGTTTAGGTTTACTTTGTAAAGTGTTAATAATTTCATCAAAATCATCGTAAGCAATAATAGGTAAGATAGGCCCAAAAATTTCGTCTTTCATAATTGTAGAATCAAATGTAATATTATCTAAAATAGTAGGGCTAATGTAGTTCTCATTTTGATCGGTATCACCACCGAAAACAATTTCATTTTGGTGTGATTCAAGTAATTGTTGTAATCGCGTAAAATGTTTAGCGCTAACAATTCTACCGAAATCAGGCGATGATTGGATTTGTGTACCATAAAACTCTTTAATTGTAGTTTTAATAGCTTTAATAAGATCTGCTTTTACCTTTTGATTGACTAAAATAAAGTCTGGTGCAACGCAAGTTTGGCCAGCATTAATAAATTTACCAAAACAAATGCGTTCGCTGGCAACTTTAATATTGGCTGTGTCGTCAACTATAACTGGAGATTTTCCTCCTAATTCTAACGTTACTGGTGTTAAATTTTTGCTCGCCGCTTGATAAATGGAACGACCAACGTGTTCACTACCAGTGAAGAATATATAGTCGAAAGGTAATGCTACTAGTTGTTTTGTTACTTCTGCATCACCTTCAATAATGCTAATGTAAGCTGAATCAAATGTAGATTCAATAATATTTTTGACGACGTGTGAGACATTAGGTGTGAGTTCTGAAGGCTTCAAAATAACCGTATTACCAGCAGCTATAGCACCAATCAATGGCTCTATCAATAACTGAAATGGGTAATTGAAAGGTCCGATAATGAGTACCGTACCGTATGGTTCTTTCATTATATAGCTTTTAGTTGGAAACATGTGAAGCGGAGTATTTACTTGTTTACGTTTAGCCCAATTTTTAAGTTCTTTTCGTGCTAATTTTAAATTTTTTAGGACAAAACCAATTTCAGACGCATAAGCTTCGACTTTATTCTTTCCTAAATCTTGTTGAAAAGCGTGTAACAAGTCATCTTCGTGCGCTTTAATACTTTTACTAAGCGCCTTTAATTGTCTTTTTCTGAATTTAAGATCTTTTGTAACATGTGACTTAAAGTATTGTTTACTTTGGTTGAAAACAGTGTCGAACTGATTCAAACTAATTCCTCCTTTAAGTGTGTAAATGTATAACAGTATTATGTGAGAAAAAACTGGAACATAGTTATGTTCCAGTTTAATGTATATAAAATTAAATAGTAAAGGATATTAGCTTAATACTTCAGTAATTTGAGGTACAACTTGTTTCTTTCTAGAAACAACACCTGGTAAGAATGCTGTACCGTTTTCTAATTGTACATTAAATGCTTCGCCAACTTTATCTTTGTTGTCACCGATAACTAAGATTTTTGAATTACTGTTGATAATATCTGTCACTAATAAAACAAATAAATCATAATTTTGTTCTGTGTTTGCTGCTAACATTGCTGTAGCTAATTCATCGTGACGTTCAAAAACTTCGTCAATATCAACCGTGTTTACTTGTCCAATACGAGTTACATAGTCACCCATGTTGAATGATTTAGCATCTAATGATAATAAGTCCACTGCACTTTTATCTACTGTAGATGCACCAGCTTTTAACATTTCAAGGCCATATACTTCTAAATCAACATTTGCAATTGCTTTTAAAGCTTCAGCAGCAGCAACGTCTTCTTCAGTACATGTAGGTGATTTGAATAGTAAGCTATCTGAAATAATTGCAGAAATCATTAAACCAGCAATTTCAGGTTTGATTTCGAAACCTCTTTCTTTATACATTTTGTATAAAATAGTTGCTGTACAACCTACTGGTTCAGCGCGATAATAAAGTGGCGCAGCAGTTTCGAAGTTTGCAATTCTGTGATGATCAATAACATGTTGTACCGTAGCGTTTGCTATCGAATCCGCACTTTGTTGGAATTCGTTATGGTCAACCAATATTACATTTTGATCTGTTAAATCATCATTTAAAAGGTCTGGTGCTGTAATGTTGAAATAATCTAAAGCATGTTGTGTTTCTGGTCCGACTTCGCCTAAGCGGAAGGCTTGAGCATCTGTATTACCAGTTTGTTTTTCAAAGTCTGCCATGATGATTGCTGATGAAATTGCATCCGTATCTGGATTTTTGTGTCCGAAAATATAAGTTTTAGCCATAATTCAATTCTCCTTAAATAAATATTTAATATTATTCTAGCATGATTTATGCTTGATGTTCTACTTCAGCACCTAACGAATTTTTAAAATGTTCTAAAGCCCAACTATGACCTGTTTGGTTGAATGAAGCTACACCTCGTGCTGAAATTGCTATTTTGTAACCTAAATTATATGCTGAAATTGCAGTATGTAATACACAAATGTCAGTACATACGCCAACGATTTCTAAACGTTTAACACCACGTTCGCGTAACAGTAACTCTAATGGTGTGCCACAAAAAGAATCATAACGTGTTTTATCAATAAAATGGACATGATCATTGTATTGAATGTTTTGATAAATATCATTGACTTTACCATATAATTGTCTTCCTGACGTTCCCAATATGTTATGTGGGGGGAAGAGTTTGTTTTCTGGATGGTTATAATCGTCTTCGTGATGCAAATCCATCATAAAAAAAATAGGGCATTTATGACTATTGTAATCATCGATACGTCGTACGATGTAAGATTCAATCCTTTGTCCAGGTTTTCCACATGTAAGTTTCCCATTGTCAGCAACAAAATCATTAGAATAATCTACAACAATTAAGGCACTATTTTTCATAAATCTCTCCACACTCCAACTTTATTAATAAGTTATACCAAAAGTATATGTGTTAGCATAACTTAAAAAAGCAAATTAATCGAGTTTAAATATTTTATATTTTGTTAATTACTAACTATCAACACACATAGTGGAAAGGAAAAAATTATGCAAATAAACGCACAAGATTTTGGCTTAGTGGGACGCAATAAACGTAAAGACACACGAGCGATTCAACAAGCATTAAACGTCGCTAAAAAATATCCCCATACTACAGTGTTCATACCTAAAGGTGAATATCATATAAGAAAAGCATTGGTCATCTATGGCAATACTACAGTTATAATGGATAACCAATGTGTGTTAAAACGATGTGGCAGAGATGCTTTAATTAAAAATGGGAAAAAACCTCGAGTGTATTATGGATATAATGGCAACAGTCATATTACTATTCGTGGTGGTGTCCTAGATATGAATGGTATACAGTACCCGTATTATAATACAGCGCTATGTATAGGACACGCACGTGAAATTTTAATTGAAGAAGTGACATTTAAAGACGTGGTAGGAGGGCATTGTATTGATGCATGCGGCTTAAATGGTGTGCATATTAATAAATGCAACTTTTTAGGGTTTAATGACCCTAAAAATAAACGCCAATTTTCTGAAGCGGTGCAAATTGATATGCAAGTGAAAGGTGCTTTTCCGAAATTTGGAGCAACAGATGGAACTACGACGCAAAATATGATTATTGAAAATTGTTATTTTGGTTCGTCTGACACGCCAGGCATGAAAGCGTGGAATCGTGCTATTGGTTCGCATGCAAGTCGTTTTGACCAATACTATACAAATATTCATATTAGACGTAATACTTTCAATAACATGCACTATTATGCATTAACCCCGTTAAAATCATACAACATTTATATTTATGATAATTTATTTCAACAGTGTGCAGGTGGGATTCGCTATCTAGCTGTTAAGGAAGGCAATATACATGCCCAAGACTTACAAGGACGGATGAGTAAAACACAGGCTGGAAATAACTTAAACATTTATCGCAATCGTTTTGAAGGTCAAATGGCGTATGATGCAGTGCATATTAGAAGTTACGATAACATAAGACATTCTAATGTTGTCATTGCTAACAATAACTTCACCCATGATTCACAATCATTACATCTTGAGGATATTGAGCATTTAATATTAACACAATATGATAAGGTCAAATTAAAAACAATAAATGTTATTAAGTAAAAGCATAAATTATAAAAATGTTTTTAGAATTTATATATATAAGTAGGTTATAATGTGATACAATCCAATTGTTATTATTGAGAATATTCAGATAATAACAAGGGGGATTATAAAATGAAACAAAATAATACTAGTAATGTGAGATCCTCGTATTATTTAACGTTCTTTTCAAAAAAGGATAAAAATCAGTCTTATAATACGGGGCAATTAGTTGGCTTAATAGTAGGGCCGTTATTATTTGTGCTAACACTACTATTTTTCCATTCAGACTCATTATCTACACAAGGTACTTTTGTGTTAGGTATTACGCTATGGATTGCTGTATGGTGGATTACTGAAGCAATTCCAATAGCAGCAACGAGTTTGTTGCCGTTAATTTTACTACCTCTGGGTCATGTCTTATCACCTGAAGAAGTGTCAGCACAATATGGTAATGATATTATCTTCTTGTTTTTAGGTGGTTTTATATTGGCGATAGCTATGGAGCGTTGGAATTTACATACTCGTGTAGCATTAAATATCATTAATTATCTAGGAACAAGTACGGGACGAATTTTATTAGGTTTTATGATAGCAACTGGTTTTTTATCCATGTTTGTATCTAACACCGCAGCAGTGATGATTATGATACCAATTGGTTTAGCTATTATTAAAGAAGCGCATGAACTAAAAAGTAGTAAAACGAGTACAGAGAGTTTAAATAAATTTGAGCAATCTTTAGTATTAGCAATTGGATATGCAGGTACTATAGGTGGTTTAGGTACACTTATAGGAACACCGCCATTAATCATTTTAAAGGGGCAGTATCAATCTGCATTTGGTGAAGAAATTAGTTTTGCTAAATGGATGATTATTGGAGTGCCAACAGTTTTTATATTATTATTTATTGCATGGTTTTATTTAAAAAATTTAGCTTTCAAACATGATATGAAAGAATTACCTGGCGGACATGAAATTATTAAACAAAAGTTAGATGAGCTAGGGAAAATGAAGTACGAAGAAAAAGTTGTGCAAATTGTGTTTATGTTGGCGAGTTTTTTATGGATTACGAGAGAGTTTTTATTAAAAAATTGGTCTGTAACTTCAGAGATTGCTGATGGTACGATTGCGATTTTTATTGCGGTGTTATTATTCCTAATTCCTGCTAAAAATAAAGAACAACATAAACGTATCATTGATTGGAATGTGGCAAAGGACTTACCTTGGGGCGTATTAATACTATTTGGTGGTGGTTTAGCACTCGCAAAAGGTATTGCCTCAAGTGGTTTAGCTGCATGGTTAGGTGATCAGTTGAAGTTAATCCAAGGAGTGAGTCCACTCATTATCGTTATCGTAATAACATTGTTTGTACTATTCTTAACTGAAATTACTTCTAATACTGCAACAGCAACGATGATATTACCTATATTAGCTACGTTGTCGGTAGCGGTTGAAGTTAACCCATTATTGTTAATGGTACCTGCAGCAATGGCAGCGAACTGTGCTTATATGTTACCTGTAGGAACACCACCGAATGCGATTGTCTTTGGTACTGGAAAGATATCAATTAAAAGAATGGCATCCGTAGGTTTTTGGGTCAATTTAATCAGTGCATTAATTATTATTTTAGTAGTGTATTTTGTGATGCCATATGTGCTTGGTGTAGATCTCACGCAACCAATGCCACTAAAAGATTAATAGTAATGCATAGTACAAAAGTTTAGAAATATTATTATATTTAGCTAGTAATAGCATTAAGCAACAGAAAATAAGAGGATTAATCCTAAACATGGATTTGTCCTCTTAGACTGTCGATAAAGCTTCCGACTTTGTTGGCAGTTTTTTTGTGCACGCTTTCCGCGGGCGTCAGCACGTTACAAAACCGATACAAATTATATTTTATTAGTCAAAATAGGGCTCTTCGAAAACCAACAAATAGTAATAAAGAATTATAGATGTGAATATTTTATAAAACTAATAAAACGTCAATTTCTATATCGTATCAATAGAAATTGACGTTTATTTTTTAGTCAGAGCTTTTTATGTACTGGACTCTTTGTTTAATTGATTTTATTGAAAGAACCGATAAGTTTAGTATGGAAATCTAAAGTGTTTAATATGGTAATCACTTTGTTTAAATTTTCATTCATCGAACTATCAGCTTGAACGAAGAAGTGATACATACCTAGTTGTGTTTTTAAAGGTCTTGATTCGATCCACGATAAGTTGATGTCAAATAGAGCAAAAGTATTTAAGATGCTAGCTAATAAACCAGGCTTATCATGCTTTGGAGTTATTAATAATATGGTATCTGAAGCATTAGTTGTATGTTGTGCTTGGTTACTTACGACTAAAAAGCGTGTAACGTTATGTGGGTAATCTTGGATATTTTGCATTAATGGTGAATATCCATGTGCTTCGCCACTGCCTAAAGGAGCAATCGCTCCTACGGTAGGAGTGATTTTTTCTAAACTTTTGACAGTACTATCCACATAATCGTATTGATAGCCCTGTTTTTGAATAAATTGACTCGTTTGACTAATAGCTGGCGCTATGGAATAAACCTTTTCGATATTTGTAACAGAGCTCTCTTGGTCACCGTATAATGCGAATTGAATGTCTAAGTGAATTTCACCTTGGGCATAAATGTTTTGTTGTGTCAGTGCATCGGCAACTATATTAATAGTACCTTCAATTGAATTTTCAATAGGAACTACTGCGACGCTATTACTATCGAGAGAGACAGCATTTACAACTTCATAGAGGTTTGTTTTAGGAATATAAGTCATTTCTTGTTCTGATTTGTATTGTAGAGCTGCTAAATATGAAAATGTCCCTTTAGGCCCTAAATAATATAATTTCATAGTTTGATCTCCTTAACTTTATGCATACTTTAGTGGAACGGACAGCCCCGTTTTTCTTGCTGCTTATAATGAAAATTTGGATCATTCATAATGTTTGGATAGCCATGGTGATAGTTTGATACTAATGTAGGCGATAATGACGGCACTAGCCATGACCATTTTCCAGTTACATCTCGCTTGTTTTGATATTCGTTTTGTTCAAACAAGGAGAATTGTTTAGAAGCAGTATGATGATCCACAATAGATACACCAGCTTGCTTAAATGAATGATATACTGCGTGATTCAATTCGACTAAAGTACGATCTTTATTGAACGAATTATTTTTAAGTGTATCAAATTCAAGCGCTTCTGCAACAGATTCTAATAAATTATAGCGATAACTATCAGTAAAATTACGGACTGCAATTTCATTAACCATATACCAGCCGTTGAATGGTGCAGTTGGATACGTAATTCCACCAATCTTCAAATCCATGTTTGAAATGATAGGTACTGCATACCATTTTAATGCTAATGACTTGAGTTTCGGATACTGATCATGAGTTATTGCAACTTCTTTAATAATTTCAGACGGATATTCATAATAAGTTACTGGTTGATTTGGCATTGCATAAATTAGAGGTAAGACATCAAAATTTGTATTATTGCCTTGCCATCCCAATTGCTGAGCTAAAGCGGTCACTTGCTTTTCTGCTGGATCACCATAATCATCGTAACCAGCATAGCGAATAAGTTGATTGTTGAAAATTTTAGGTGGGTGCTCAGGATGATAGATTGTAATAAAAGGTTTGATTTTACCGTTATTTGTAGCTTCATTAATATGATGATTGATAGAAGCGATAAAAGTGTCTTCATCATCGACATCTCTAGCATCTTGAACTGTCAAAGTATTCCAGAAAAAACGTCCAATACAACGGTTAGAATTACGCCAAGCCATTTTTGCGCCGTAACTTAATTCCTCATACGTATGTGTATAGGAGCCTGTGTCAGTTATTTCTGCGGAGATTGCTGTTAAACGTTCGTTTAAGCTTTGATTATCATAATTTAACTCTGAGTACATCTGAGTAATAAAATTCTTGGCTTCTGTTAACATTTTTTAACACCTCAAAATTAAGTATAATTGATTTTGCTAAAAGGTATTGAGATAAATTAAAAAATGTCACTAATTTGTCGATTGAATGGTCATAAAACACACAAATTTTAAAAATGCTATATATCAATGATTTATGATAAACTAAGAAAAAAGGTTGATTGGAGAGATAATCTGTGCAGCAATTTGAGGATGATACGCTTACATTACATAATGATTTATACCAAATAAATATGGCAGAAACATATTGGCATGATGGTATTCATGAACGTAAAGCAGTGTTTGATTTGTATTTTAGAAGTATGCCTTTTAATAGTGGATATGCAGTATTCAATGGTTTAAAACGAGCTATAGAATATATTAAAAATTTTAAATTTTCCGAGTCTGATATTGAATACTTAAAATCTATAGGCTACCAAGAAGATTTTTTAGCATATTTACAAGAACTTAAATTTACTGGTAACATCCGTTCAATGCAAGAGGGAGAATTATGTTTTGGTAATGAACCATTAATGCGAGTAGAAGCGCCATTGATTCAAGCGCAATTAATAGAAACAATGCTCTTGAATATAGTTAATTTCCATACTTTGATTGCGACTAAAGCAAGTCGTATTCGTCAAGTTGCAAATGATGATGTATTAATGGAATTTGGTACGCGCAGAGCACAGGAAGCAGATGCAGCAGTTTGGGGAGCTCGTGCTGCATATATTGGTGGCTTTAATTCAACAAGTAACGTACGTTCAGGAAAATTATTTGATATTCCAGTGTCAGGAACACATGCACATGCAATGGTGCAAACATACGGAGACGAATATATTGCTTTTAAAAAGTATGCTGAACGCCATAAAGACTGCGTATTTTTAGTGGATACGTTCCACACTTTAAAATCAGGGGTACCAAATGCAATCAAAGTTGCAAAAGAATTAGGTGATCAAATTAATTTTGTAGGTATCCGATTGGATTCTGGTGATATAGCATATTTATCAAAAGAAGCACGTAGAATGTTAGATGAAGCTGGCTTTACAGATGCTAAAATCATAGTCTCTAACGACCTAGATGAACAAACGATAACAAGTTTAAAATCACAAGGTGCTAAAGTTGATTCGTGGGGAGTAGGGACGAAATTAATTACTGGTTATGATCAACCTGCCTTAGGTGCTGTATATAAATTAGTGGCTATAGAAGATGCAGATGGTAATTACGTAGATCGTATCAAATTATCAAATAATGCTGAAAAAGTAACCACACCGGGTAAAAAGAATGTGTACCGTATTATTAATAAAAAGACGAATAAAGCTGAAGGTGATTATATTACCTTGTCTCATGAAGATCCTAATGCAGAATCACCGTTGAAATTATTCCATCCTGTTCATACGTACAAAATGAAATTTATAAAGTCCTTTGTTGCTAAAGATTTACATCATGATATTTTTGAAAACGGGAAGTTGGTTTATGATGTACCTACAGAAAGAGAAGCACAGCTCTATTTGAAAGATTGTTTATCTCATCTATGGGAAGAAAATAAACGTTATTTAAATCCACAAGAATATCCTGTAGATTTAAGCACTGCATGTTGGGAAAATAAACATAAACGTATATTTGAAGTTGCAGAACATGTGAAGGAGATGGAGGAAGAAAATGAGTAATTTACAAGATATTGTCGTCAACGAAATGAAAGTGAAGCCAGAAATTGATAGTGAACTGGAAACACGAAATATCATTCAATTTATTAAAAATTACGTACAATCACATGGATTCATTAAATCACTTGTATTAGGGATTTCTGGTGGACAAGATTCAACCTTAACTGGAAAATTAGTACAAATAGCTGTAGAAGAGTTAAGAAATGAAAACAGAGAATGTAAATTTATAGCTGTAAAATTACCATATGGGCAACAACAAGATGCTGCTGAAGTTGAAGATGCTTTGAAGTTTATAGCACCTGATGAAATCGTAACAGTAAATATTAAACCGGCTGTTGATCAAAGTATTGCGTCATTAGAAGAGGCCGGCATTCAGTTAACAGATTTTCAAAAAGGAAACGAAAAAGCACGTGAACGAATGAAAGTACAGTTTTCTATAGCTTCAAATCAATCAGGCATTGTTGTAGGAACTGATCATTCTGCAGAGAATGTCACAGGATTTTATACTAAATATGGTGATGGAGCAGCAGATATAGCACCTATATTTGGTTTGAATAAAAGACAAGGAAAGCAATTATTAGTCTATTTAAATACACCTGAACATCTCTACAATAAAATCCCTACCGCTGATTTAGAAGACGACAAACCACAATTACCAGATGAAGCGGCATTAGGTGTTACGTATGAACACATCGATGATTATTTAGAAAACAAAAAAGTGCCAGATGAAGCCCAAAATATAATTGAAAATCACTATATCAACAATGCACATAAAAGGGAATTAGCCTATACACGTTATAGTTGGCCTAAAAACCCACAATTTTATAGTGACAAATTTTAATGCTACTGATACACTAATTTAGATTTAAAGTATTGAAAGAAGGAGTAAGTCATGTCAGTTATTGCATCAAATCCGTGGCTCATGGCATTAGCGATATTTATAATTAACGTAGCGTATGTAACATGTCTAACAATGCGAACGATATTAACGTTAAAAGGCTATCGATATGTCGCGGCAATAGTAAGTTTTGTCGAAGTACTTGTTTACGTTGTTGGTTTAGGACTAGTGATGTCTAGTCTAGATCAAATACAAAATATTGTTGCTTATGCCTTTGGTTTCTCTATCGGTATTATTGTAGGTATGAAAATAGAAGAAAAATTAGCGTTAGGTTATACAGTTATTAACGTTACATCATCTGCATATGAATTAGATTTACCAAAACAATTAAGAGATTTAGGTTATGGTGTTACACACTATACTGCATATGGTCGTGATGGTAATAGACTGATTATGCAAATATTAACACCACGAAGATTTGAATTTAAGTTAATAGAGACCATTAAACAAATTGATGACAAAGCCTTTATTGTAGCTTATGAACCAAGAACGATTCACGGTGGTTTTTGGGCTAAAGGTCTTAAAACTAAAAAACTTAAACAATATGATACAGATGAAGTGGAAAGTATATGAAAAAACAACAAAAATTTACAGTTGAAGAACATGAAACAATAGAACAATGTTTGCAACGTATAAGAGAAGCAGGCTATATGCCTGTTAAACGTATAGAAAAACCTGTCTACAAAGAAAATAAAGATGGCAGTGTAGAAGTATTAAAGCAAAACATCGAATTTGTAGGTAAAAAAATAGAATAATTAAGCAATGGTTGAGTTAAAGTTATAGAAAAGCTACTCAACCATTTTGTTTTTAAATGTACACTTAAAAACCTTATACTTTTTAAGTTGATTCTGTTAAACTATAGTTGAAGGTACTAAACACGAACTTTATACGAAAACATTTTGATAATGTACATGTTTTGGAGTTTGTTACATAAAATCTTATAGATGATAGGAGTTTAATGAAATGATAGAACGTTATTCAAGAGAAGAGATGTCAAATATTTGGACAGACCAAAATCGTTATGAGGCTTGGTTAGAGGTTGAAATTTTAGCTTGTGAAGCTTGGAGTAAACTAGGTCATATACCAGAAGAAGATGTTAAAAAAATTCGTGACAATGCACAAGTAAATGTTGAACGTGCACAAGAAATAGAACAAGAGACACGTCACGATGTTGTTGCTTTTACAAGACAAGTTTCTGAAACACTTGGTGAAGAACGTAAATGGGTACACTATGGTTTAACATCTACAGATGTAGTAGATACTGCATTAAGTTATGTCATCAAACAAGCAAATGATATCATCGAACAAGATTTAGAACGTTTTATTGAAGTTTTAGCACGTAAAGCAAAAGACTATAAATATACTTTAATGATGGGTCGTACACACGGCGTACATGCTGAACCGACAACATTCGGCGTGAAAATGGCATTGTGGTATACAGAAATGCAACGTAATCTTGAAAGATTTAAGCGTGTAAGAGAAGAAATTGAAGTCGGTAAAATGAGTGGTGCAGTTGGTACTTTTGCGAATATTCCACCAGAAATTGAAGCACATGTTTGTGAACGTCTTGGCATTGGTGCAGCACCAGTTTCAACACAAACGTTACAACGTGATAGACATGCATATTATATTGCTACACTAGCATTAATAGCAAGTTCAATGGAAAAATTTGCAGTAGAAATTCGTAATTTACAAAAAACTGAAACACGTGAAGTGGAAGAAGCATTTGCAAAAGGTCAGAAAGGTTCATCAGCAATGCCACACAAACGTAACCCAATCGGTTCTGAAAATATTACAGGTTTATCTCGTGTTATTAGAGGCTACATTACTACAGCATATGAAAATATCCCATTATGGCACGAAAGAGATATTTCACATTCTTCTGCAGAACGTATTATGTTACCAGATGTAACGATTGCATTAGATTATGCTTTAAATAGATTTACTAATATCGTAGATCGTCTGACAATTTATGAAGATAATATGAAAGCAAATATAGATAAAACGTACGGTTTAATTTTCTCACAACGTGTGCTATTATCGTTGATAAATAAAGGTATGGTACGTGAAGAAGCCTATGATAAAGTTCAACCTAAAGCTATGGAATCATGGGAAACGAAAACACCATTTAGAACATTAGTTGAACAAGATGATACAATCACGTCACTTTTATCTACTGAAGAACTTGATGAGTGTTTTAATCCGGAACATCATTTAAACCAAGTTGATACAATTTTTGAACGTGCAGGATTAGTTTAAAATAGCGTGATTACAGCGTCTTATAAAGAATTTCAATTTTTTAAGGGAAATTACTACATTTTAATGCGTTAGTACGTTAAAATGAGATTAAATTGAAATGTACAGGGGTTGTTTTATATGCAAATTGAAAAATTAAGAGGACAAGCGTTAGACGAATTATTTGATGCAATATTAACGCTTGAAACACGCGAAGAATGTTATCAATTTTTTGATGATTTATGCACAGTTAACGAGTTGCAATCATTGTCTCAAAGATTACAAGTGGCAAAAATGATTAAACAAGGATTTACTTATGCTACGATTGAACAAGAATCCGGCGCATCGACAGCGACAATTTCAAGAGTAAAACGATCATTACAATGGGGCAATGACGCCTACACTATGATTTTAGATAGAATGAATATTGAAACTGCAGATTAGTATAACTGAATTATGTGAAGATGTTTCTGTTTGGTCACTTTAATAGTATACAGACAGTTACTAATGCAACCTCAAAGAGTCAACAACGAAATGTTGACTCTTTTTGTAGTGTCATAATATAATCTGTAGCTGAATAAAAAGCATAAATGAACTAGATCGTGCAAGGGGGATAATAAGTGAAGAAAAAAACTTTTAGTCTCGTGTTAGTTATTTTGATAGTTAGTTTCACAGTGTTTATTGTGCAATTATTTATTACTGTTAGTAGTAATAAGAGTAATCAATATACTGCTTATGTTAAGCCAGAAAATGCATTGCCAATCTTAACAACTGAAGACGGAGTAACTAAAGTAAATGGACACGTTTTAGTTAATGAACAATATAGTTTGCCGGAAACTTATAACCCAGGTGAAAGTAAACATGCACGTCGTCAGTTAAATAAATTGTTAGCACAAGCTGAAAAAGAAGAAATTGATTTAAAATATAGAAGCGGTTTTAGAAGCTACGAAGAACAACAAAAACTCATCAAGCAAGCGATTAAACAAGATGGCCGACAGAAAGCATATGATTATACTGCGAAACCTGGTCATTCTGAACATCAAACAGGACTTGCTTTTGATGTTGGAACAGATGCCCCTTTATCCAATTTTAAGAAAGAATTTGGTCACTCTAAAGAAGGGCGCTGGCTAGCAAAGCATGCTAAACAATATGGATTTATTATACGTTATCCTAAAGGGGAAGAAGATTGGACAGGGTATGAATATGAACCGTGGCATTTAAGATATGTGGGTGACAGTTTAGCTCATACAATACATGAAGAGCAGACTAGCTTAGAAAAATATTATAATTTAAAATAATATGGCATTTAACGACGGTTTTTTATTAAATGCAGCTACAAAATCATCTTAAAATTTAAGGTGATTTTTTGTTGCAATTTTAGAACTCAAATCATAAAAATGCTATAATCAGATGTATGCTATAAGAAGGAGTAACATGCAATGTATAACATTAAAGAATGGCAACATATTTTTAAATTAGACCCAGCAAAAGATATAAGTGATGCGGACTTAGAGTCCATTTGTGAGTCCAATACAGATGCTATAATAATTGGTGGTACTGATAATGTTACTGAAGATAATGTTATTCATTTAATGAGTCGCGTTAGGCGTTACCCATTACCTTTAGTATTAGAAATTTCTAATATAGAAAGTGTAATGCCTGGTTTTGACTTTTATTTTGTGCCGACAGTGCTAAATAGTAACGATGTCACATATCATAATGGGATATTACATGAAGCGTTAAAAACCTATGGACATATGATTGATTTTAATGAAATGGTTTTTGAAGGATATGTGGTGTTAAATTCAGACAGTAAAGTGGCTCGAAAAACACAAGCAACTACGGATTTAACAATTGAAGATGTTGAAGCGTATGCACAAATGATTAACAACATGTATAAATTACCAATCATGTATTTAGAATATAGTGGACAATATGGAGATGTCGAGATTGTACGCAGTGCCGCAGAAATGCTTACTGAAACTCAGTTGTTTTATGGTGGTGGGATAGTTGATTTAGATACTGCAACTGAAATGGCAACGTATGCAGATACAATTATAGTTGGAGACATCATCTATCAAGACATAAAAAAAGCGTTAAAAACAGTGAAAATAAAGGAGTTACATAAATGAATTCGTTAGTAGAGAAAATGAATGATGAACAAAGTTTAGCGGTGAGAACCACAGAAGGTCCATTATTAATCATGGCAGGTGCAGGTTCAGGAAAAACACGTGTGTTAACACACCGAATTGCTTATTTATTAGATGAGAAGGATGTATCACCGTATAACATTTTAGCAATTACATTTACTAATAAGGCTGCCAGAGAGATGAAAGAGCGTGTGGAATCACTTGTCGGGGAACAAGCTGAAGTGATATGGATGTCAACGTTTCACTCGATGTGTGTACGTATATTACGTAGAGATATTGATAGACTTGGTATAGAATGCAATTTTACAATTATTGATCCTACTGATCAAAAGTCAGTAATTAAAGATGTGTTAAAACAAGAAAATATTGATAGTAAAAAATTCGAACCACGCATGTTTATTGGAGCTATTAGCAATTTAAAAAACGAATTAAAAACACCTGAAGATGCACAAAATGAAGCAACAGACTATCATTCACAAATGGTCGCAACTGTTTACAGTGGTTATCAACGTCAATTGTCACGTAATGAAGCGTTGGATTTTGATGACTTAATCATGACAACAATTAAATTGTTTGAACGTGTTCCAGAAGTATTAGAATATTATCAAAATAAATTTCAATATATACATGTGGATGAGTATCAAGATACTAATAAAGCACAGTATACTTTAGTACAACAATTAGCGAGTAAATTTGAAAACTTATGTGTTGTAGGGGACTCAGATCAATCTATTTATGGATGGCGTGGTGCTGATATCCAAAACATTCTATCTTTCGAAGAAGATTACCCACAAGCAACAACAATATTTTTAGAACAAAATTATCGTTCAACTAAAACCATCTTAACAGCTGCGAATGAAGTAATAAAAAACAACTCTGAGCGTAAACCTAAGGGTCTATGGACTGGCAACACTGAAGGTGAAAAAATTCAATACTATGAAGCGACAACTGAACGTGATGAAGCGGAATATGTTGTACGTGAAATAATGAAACAGCAAAAAAAGAATAAAAAGTACAAAGACATGGCGATATTGTATCGTACAAATGCGCAATCACGTGTGCTTGAAGAAACATTTATGAAATCGAACATTCCATATACGATGGTAGGCGGTCAAAAGTTCTATGACCGTAAAGAAATTAAAGACTTATTAAGTTATTTACGTATTGTAGCCAATAGTAATGATGATATTAGTTTACAACGCATTATTAATGTACCTAAAAGAGGTATCGGTCCATCCTCAGTAGATAAAATTGCTAATTATGCACGTCAAAATGACATTAGTATGTTTGATGCATTAGGTGAAGTCGATTTTATCGGCTTATCCAAAAAAGTAACTCAAGAATGTATTACTTTTTATGAATTAATGCAGAACCTCATTAAAGAACAAGAATTTTTAGAAATAAGTGAAATTGTAGAAGAAATTTTACAAAAATCAGGGTATAGAATGATGTTAGAAAAAGAACAAACACTTGAATCTCGTAGTCGCTTAGAAAACATCGATGAATTTATGTCAGTTCCTAAAGATTATGAAAAAAACACCCCTTTAGAAGAACAATCGTTAATTAATTTTTTAACTGATTTATCATTAGTAGCTGATATTGATGAAGCGCAAATTGAAGATGGTGTTACTTTAATGACAATGCACTCTGCGAAAGGTTTAGAATTCCCAATAGTCTTTATAATGGGAATGGAAGAATCTATCTTTCCACACATTAGAGCAATTAAAAGTGATGATGAGCACGAAATGGAAGAAGAGCGCAGAATTTGTTATGTAGCGATTACTCGTGCAGAAGAACAATTATTTATTACCCATGCAACGTCTAGAATGTTGTTTGGACGATCACAGTCAAACTTACCTTCTCGTTTCTTAAGAGAAATCCCAGAAGAATTATTAAATAACACTTCAAGAACGTCTGCACAAAGTCATAAAATTAATACTGCAACTAAAAAACCTGAAAAACGAGGATTTAGTAAAAGTGTTCGTCCTTCTAAAAAACAGGTAAGCACAAATGAATGGCATGTAGGTGACAAAGTGACGCATAAGTCTTGGGGAGAAGGCATGGTTAGTAATGTAACTGAGAAAAATGGTTCAGTTGAATTAGACATTATATTTAAATCCGAAGGTCCTAAAAGATTATTAGCGCAATTCGCACCTATTGAGAAGAAGGGGGAATAACTTCATGAGTCAACAAATTGAACAACGTGTTGAAACGTTACGACAATTATTGAATCAATATAGTTATGAATACTATGTAAAAGATCAACCTTCAGTACCAGATAGTGAATATGATAAGTTGTTACACGAGTTGATTGATATAGAAGCAGCACATCCTGAAATGAAAACTGCAGATTCTCCGACCGTTAGGGTGGGAGGAACTGCACAATCAACGTTTGAAAAAGTAAAACACGATACCCCTATGTTAAGTTTGGGAAATGCTTTTAATGAAGAAGATTTAAGGAAATTTGACCAGCGAATACATGACCAAATAGGCACAGTAGAGTATATGTGTGAATTGAAAATTGATGGGTTAGCAGTGTCATTAAAATATGAAAATGGTGTATTTGTAAAAGGTCTAACTCGTGGCGATGGCACAACGGGTGAAGATATTACAGAGAATTTAAAAACCATTCATGCCATTCCATTAAAAATCAAGAAGCCACTTACATTTGAAGTTCGCGGTGAAGCATATATGCCTAGATCCTCATTTTTAAAATTAAATGAAGAGAAGGCTCAAAACGATGAACAGCCATTTGCTAACCCTCGAAATGCTGCAGCAGGCTCACTAAGACAATTGGATGCACGTTTAGCTGCCAAAAGAAAGCTCAGTGTGTTTTTATATAGTGTAAATAATTTTACGGAATTTGATGCAACTACACAAAGTGGCGCTTTAGATGAATTAGATGAACTTGGTTTTAAAACGAATCAAAAGCGTAAAAAAGTTGGAACTATTGACGAAGTATTGGAATTTATATCTTATTGGACTGAGCAACGTGAATCACTGTCTTACGATATTGATGGCATAGTCATTAAAGTGAACGATATTGAACAACAAGAAGAAATGGGATATACACAAAAATCACCACGGTGGGCAATTGCATATAAGTTTCCTGCTGAAGAAGTAGTTACTCAATTACATGATATTGAATTGAGTATTGGACGTACAGGAGTAGTAACACCAACGGCGATTTTAGAGCCAGTTAGAGTCGCTGGCACAACAGTATCAAGAGCTTCATTACATAACGAAGATTTAATTCATGAAAAAGATATTCGAATTGGTGATAGCGTAGTAATCAAAAAAGCAGGCGATATTATACCAGAGGTCGTATACAGTATTGTCGAAAGGCGTCCTGAAGGTGTTGAAACATATCATATGCCGACACATTGTCCTAGCTGTAATCACGAATTAGTCCGTATTGAAGGAGAAGTTGCGTTAAGGTGCATAAATCCTAAGTGTCAGGCACAATTAGTTGAAGGACTAATACATTTTGTATCTCGCCAAGCTATGAATATTGATGGTCTAGGTACAAAAATTATTCAACAGCTTTATGAAAATAATAAAATTAAAGATGTAGCGGATATTTATTATTTAACTGAGGAAGATTTGTTGCCATTAGAGAGAATGGGGACTAAAAAAGTAAGTAACTTATTATCAGCTATTGAAGCCTCAAAAGAAAATTCACTCGAACAGTTATTGTTTGGTCTAGGTATTAGACATTTAGGTGTAAAAGCCAGTCAAGTGATTGCAGAGAAATACGGTACGATTGATAAATTATTTGATGTTACGGAAGAAGAACTTATTGAAATTTATGATGTAGGTCACAAGCTAGCGCAATCTGTTGTAACGTATTTAGATAACGAAGATATTCGTGCACTCATTAATAAATTAAAAGAAAAACATGTTAATATGGATTTTAAAGGGGTCCGTACAACTAATATAGAAGGACATCCTGACTTTAAAGATAAGACAATTGTGTTAACTGGCAAATTACATCAAATGACTAGAAATGAAGCTGCACAATGGCTAGAGTTACAAGGTGCCAAAGTAACTAACAGTGTAACTAAAAAAACAGATGTCGTTATTGCCGGTGATGATGCAGGATCTAAATTAGCGAAAGCGGAAAAATTCGGTACTACGGTATGGAGTGAAAATGACTTTATCGCAAAACAAAAAGAAATTATGAATTAGAGGAGATAGTGCATGAAACGGACATTATTACTAATCATCTCAGCAATTATCGTATTATCAGCATGTGGCAATTCGGAAGAAAATAAAAAAGACTCAGATAATTCCAATGAGCAAGCAACAGAAAATAAAAAAGGCTCTGTGAAGGAAATAGCGACAGATAAAAATGTACAAGGTAATAATTATAGAACAATTTTGCCATTTAAAGAGAGTCAAGGTCGTGGTTTGCTTCAAGACAATATGGCAAACAGTTACAACGGTGAGGATTTCGAAACAGGCTTATTAGAGTTAAGTAAACAAGTTTTTCCTACAGATGACTACTTATATCAAGATGGCCAATATCTAGATAAAGATACTACTAATGCCTACTTACAGCCGAAATATACTAAAGATGAAATAGACAAAATGGATAAAGATGAACGTGAAGAAAAAAATGCTAATGAAAATTTAGGGTTAAACCCATCACACAAAGGTGAGACGGACCCTGAGAAAATTGCAGAACAATCTCCAGCATATTTATCTAATATTTTAGAACAAGATTATTATGGTAGCGGTGATACAAAAGGTAAAAACATCAAAGGTATGACAATTGGTTTAGCAATGAATGGTACATACTATTATCAAAAAGAAAAAGATGGGGAAACATTCAGTAAAAATCTAGATGATAAAGAAATCAAGCAACAAGGAAAACAAATGGCTAGTGAAATATTAACAAGATTACGTGAAAACAAAGATTTAAAAGATATTCCAATTCATTTTGCCATTTATAAACAATCTGGAAAAGATGCAATCATACCAGGTGAATTCATTGCAGGGACAACTGTAGAAAAAAGTAAAACGAAAATTAACGAGTGGAATGATATTAACCAAGAAACGGTATTATTACCTTCTGATGAAGCAGGAGAATTAGACGACAATTTGAATGAGAACTTTAAACAATTTAATGATAATTTACAGTCATACTTTAGTAATTTCACACAAGCTGTAGGTACAGCTAAGTTTGAAAATAAAAAAATTAAAGAACTTGTTGTCGATTTACCAATAGATTACTATGGTAGAGCTGAGACAATAGGTATTACGCAATATGTAACAGAACAAGCAGATAAATATTTCAAAGATATAGATGAATATGAAATTCATATAAAAGATGGCAACAGTTCGAAAGCTTTAATTAGTAAATCTAAAGATGATGATGAACCACAAGTTCATATTTACAAAAATAGTAATTAGCATATATTCACAATATGCATACAAAAACGAAAGCGCATGTAGTATGTATCATTTCTAGAAGATAGTAATGTCTATGATTGTAAACAAAAGAAAATTGTAAGTTAAATATGTGAGTTTATATTTAAGGGAGTAAGATTGAAGTCAACAATGAACGCGTAGACTTCAATCTTACTCCTATTTTGAATTGAATATGAAAGGCACATCGGACAGAGTAATATTTATTTGTAAAAATAAGTAACAATTACTAAATAATGCAGATGAAGTTAGTAATAAATTGAATATTTATTAAAATACTTAGATTTTTAAGGCGAATTTTGGTACAATTTTGTAATGAATGAGTAAAAGGAGGCTTTTTATTTAATGGCTAAAGTTACACGTGAAGAAGTTGAACATATAGCAAATTTAGCTAGACTTCAAATTTCAGAAGAAGAAACTACAGAAATGCAAGAAACGTTAGAAACAATTTTAAATTTTGCCAATCAAATAGATTCTGCAAAGACAAGCGATATTGAACCAACATATCATGTCCTTGATTTACAAAATGTATTAAGAGAAGACAAAGCGATAGAGGGTATTCCTCAAGAGCAAGCATTAAAAAATGCAAAAGAAACGGAAGATGGACAATTTAAAGTACCATCTATCATGAATGAGGAGGACGCTTAAAATGACCATCCGTTACGAATCTGTGGAAAACCTAATAACTTTAATTAAAAATAAAGAAGTAACACCATCACAAATTGTAAGTGATATATATGATGCAATTGAAGAAACAGATCCTACAATAAAATCATTTTTAGCTTTAGATAAAGAAAATGCATTACAAAAAGCTAAAGAATTAGATGACTTACAAGCTAAAGATCAAATGGAAGGTAAACTTTTTGGTATTCCAATGGGAATCAAAGATAACATTATTACTGAAGGTGTCGAAACGACATGTGCTAGTAAAATGTTAGAAGGCTTTGTACCGATATATGAATCAACAGTGATGAATAAATTGAAAGCTGAAAATGCTGTATTAGTCGGGAAAGTAAATTTAGATGAATTTGCAATGGGTGGTTCTACAGAAACTTCTTATTTCAAGAAAACAGTAAACCCATTCGATCATACAGCTGTACCTGGTGGTTCTTCTGGTGGCTCTGCAGCAGCAGTAGCAGCTGGTTTAGTTCCATTTACATTAGGTACTGATACAGGAGGTTCCATTCGTCAACCTGCAGCATATTGCGGCATAGTTGGGATGAAACCTACATACGGAAGAGTATCACGTTTTGGACTTGTAGCATTTGCCTCTTCATTAGACCAAATTGGACCATTAACGCGCAACGTTAAAGATAATGCATTAGTGCTTGAAGCTATTGCTGGTGTTGATGAAAATGATTCAACAAGTGCACCAGTTGAAAATGTGGATTTCACTTCTACTATTGGTCAAGATATTAAAGGATTAAAAATTGCGTTACCTAAAGAGTATTTAGGTGAAGGAATTGATGAAGAAGTTAAGGCATCAGTTAAAACTGCAGTAGACATTTTAAAATCATTAGGTGCCACTGTTGAAGAAGTATCATTACCAAATACGAAATACGGTATTCCATCATATTATGTAATTGCATCATCAGAAGCATCATCAAACTTATCTCGTTTTGATGGTATTCGTTATGGTTATCATTCACCAGAAGCAAACTCACTTGAAGAATTATATAAAATGTCAAGAAGTGAAGGCTTCGGCGAAGAAGTAAAACGTCGTATTTTCTTAGGAACATTCGCTCTAAGTTCTGGATACTATGATGCATTTTATAAAAAATCACAAAAAGTTAGAACATTAATTAAAAACGACTTCGATAATATCTTTGAAGATTATGATGTAGTAGTAGGACCAACAACACCTACAACTGCTTTCAACATTGGAGATGAAATTGACGATCCTTTAACAATGTATGCAAATGACCTATTAACTACACCAGTTAACTTAGCTGGGTTACCAGGTATTTCTGTTCCTTGTGGTCAATCAAATGGTCGCCCAATTGGCTTACAATTCATTGGTAAACCGTTCGATGAAAAAACGTTATATCGTGTCGCTTATCAATATGAAACTAAATTTAATCTTCATGATGAATACGAAAACTTATAAGGAGTGGAAATAATGCATTTTGAAACTGTTATCGGACTTGAAGTCCACGTTGAGTTAAAAACCGAATCAAAAATGTTTTCACCAGCCCCTGCACATTTTGGAGCTGAACCAAACTCAAATACTAACGTAATTGACCTTGCATATCCAGGTGTATTACCAGTTGTTAACAAACGTGCAGTCGATTGGGCTATGAGAGCTGCAATGGCTTTAAATATGGATATTGCAACTGAATCTAAATTTGATCGTAAAAACTATTTTTATCCTGATAATCCAAAAGCATATCAAATTTCTCAATTTGACCAACCAATAGGTGAAAATGGTTATATTGATATTGAAGTAGATGGTGAAACAAAACGTATTGGTATTACACGTTTGCATATGGAAGAAGATGCTGGGAAATCCTCACATAAAGATGGTTACTCACTTGTTGATTTAAATAGACAAGGTACACCATTAGTTGAAATTGTATCAGAGCCAGATATTCGTTCTCCTAAAGAAGCATATGCATACTTAGAAAAACTACGTTCTATTATTCAATATACAGGTGTTTCTGATTGTAAAATGGAAGAAGGTTCATTACGTTGCGACGCTAATATATCATTACGTCCATACGGGCAAATGGAATTCGGTACAAAAGCTGAATTGAAAAACTTAAACTCCTTTAACTATGTGCGTAAAGGTTTAGAATATGAAGAAAAACGCCAAGAAGAAGAATTATTAAACGGTGGAGAAATCTTACAAGAAACACGCAGATTTGATGAATCAAATGGCAAAACAATTTTAATGCGTGTTAAAGAAGGTTCAGATGACTATCGTTACTTCCCAGAACCAGATATCGTACCGCTATACGTTGATGAAGCGTGGAAAGAACGTGTACGTCAAACTATTCCAGAATTACCAGATGCACGTAAAGCAAAATATGTTTCCGATTATGGTTTACCAGCATATGATGCCCACGTCTTAACACTGACAAAAGAAATGTCAGATTTCTTTGAAGGTGCAGTAAAAGCTGGAGCAGATATTAAATTAACATCAAACTGGTTAATGGGTGGGGTAAATGAATATTTGAATAAAAATCAAGTAGAATTACAAGACACTCAATTAACACCAGAGAACTTAGCTGGCATGATTAATTTAATAGAAGATGGAACAATGAGTAGTAAGATTGCTAAAAAAGTCTTCCCAGAGCTAGCAGAAAATGGTGGCGATGCAAAACAAATTATGGAAGACAAAGGATTAGTACAAATCTCTGATGAAGCAACATTATTAAAATTCGTCAATGAAGCGTTGGATAATAATGAACAATCTGTTGAAGATTATAAAAATGGTAAAGGCAAAGCTATGGGATATTTAGTTGGCCAAATCATGAAAGCTTCTAAAGGACAAGCAAACCCACAATTAGTTAATCAATTATTAAAACAAGAATTGGATAAACGTTAATTGTAAGTTAAATCTATAGTTATTTTCAGTTACCTGCGAGCACAATAAATTACTCGCAGGTAACTTATTGTGTAAAAAATTTGAGTTGAGACAAAAATATATAATTGAAATGCTTTCAACTCGTTTCTAAATCCTTTAATATAGAAGATGAGTATACTAAGTTGAGGGATAAATTATGAGAAAAAAAGCTAGAATTATTTATAATCCAACGTCAGGCAAAGAGCTTTTTAAAAGAACATTGCCAGACGTTTTAATTAAACTAGAAAAAGCAGGATTTGAAACAAGCGCTTATGCTACCGAGAAAAGTGGAGACGCAACTGAAGAAGCCCAAAGAGCTTTGCAAGGAAATTATGATGTATTAATAGCTGCAGGTGGAGATGGTACTTTAAATGAGGTCGTTAATGGGATTGCTGAACAACCCAACAGACCTAAATTAGGTATTATACCTATGGGGACAGTCAATGACTTTGGACGCGCTTTACATTTGCCTAATGATATCATGAGTGCTATTGATGTTATTATCGATAATCACATAACTAAGGTCGATATAGGAAAAATGAATAACAGATATTTTATAAACTTAGCTGCAGGTGGCCAATTAACACAAGTATCTTATGAGACACCTAGTAAGTTGAAAACAATTGTTGGACCATTTGCTTACTATATCAAAGGCTTTGAAATGTTACCTCAGATGAAGGCAGTTGATTTAAGAATCCAATATGACGATGAAGTTTTCCAAGGTGAAGCTTTACTATTCTTGCTTGGGTTAACTAATTCTATGGCTGGCTTTGAAAAGTTAGTACCTGACGCTAAGTTAGATGATGGCTATTTTTCACTTATTATAGTTGAGAAAGCAAACCTAGCAGAATTAGGACATATTATGACTTTGGCTTCTAGAGGAGAACATACTAAACATCCGAAAGTTCATTATAAAAAAGCAAAAGCAATTAATATTTCTTCATATACAGATATGCAGCTAAATGTTGATGGAGAATATGGAGGCAAATTACCTGGTAACTTTTTAAACTTAAAGCAACACATCGAAGTATTCACACCTAGTGATGTAACAATCAGTGAGTTAACAGAGCAATAATAAATGTAATATACGAGCACGTAGTTTAATAATAAGAGGTTAGGTAAATATCTAAAAACATCCTAGCCTCTTTTAGTATGGAGTGAATGACTGTGAATACTATTCAAAAAAACGAAGTAAGAACTGGAAAAGTAGTGGACCTAACACATGAAGGACATGGTGTAGTAAAAATTGATCGTTATCCTATTTTTGTGCCTAATTCTTTAATTGATGAAACGATTGAATTTAAAATTATCAAGGTAAAAAAGAATTTTGCCATAGGTAAATTACTAACAATAGCGACAACAAGCCCTGAGCGAGTGGAACCACCTTGTGTGTATTACTATAAATGCGGTGGCTGTCAGTTACAACATATGAGTTATGAAGCACAATTAGCGATGAAAAAAGAACAAGTTATCACATTATTTCATAGAAAAGCTAATTTTAACTCAACAATTATAGGCGATACTATTGGGATGACTAATCCATGGCGATATAGAAATAAATCACAAATTCCTATTGGGAAAAATAGTGATGACCAAGCAATAATGGGCTTTTACCGTCAGAGAAGTCACGATATTATTAATATGGACGAGTGTCTAATACAAGATGAACAACATCAACACATGATGAATTTTATTAAACAATGTTGTAATGAATTAAATATTAGTATTTATAATGAAAAAACAAAAAAAGGTTTGTTGCGTCATTTAGTAGTTCGTACTGGTCATCATACAAACGATTTAATGGTGATTTTAGTCACTAATGGAAAACAATTCCCGCAAGCTCAACAACTTATTTCACGTTTAATACAGAACTTTCCCCAAGTGACGAGTATTAAGCAAAATATTAATACGACACATTCTAATGTCATTATGGGTGATCAGTCATATACATTATATGGTGAAGATAAAATCATTGATACTTTAAGTGAAATTACATTTAAAATCAGTGATCAATCCTTTTATCAAATCAATTCTGCTCAGACTGAAAAACTTTATCAAAAAGCTATTGATTATGCTAATTTAGCAGGAAATGAAATAGTACTAGATACGTATTGTGGTATTGGTACAATCGGGTTATATATGGCTCCTAAAGCAAAACATGTTTATGGTGTCGAAGTAGTCAAAGAAGCAATCGAGGATGCTAAGCAAAATGCTCAACTTAATGAATTTGAAAATACAACTTTCGTCTGTGGTAAAGCTGAAGATGTTATCTTACAATGGAAACAAGAAGGAGTACACCCAGATGTTGTGATGGTAGACCCTCCAAGAAAAGGCTGTGATGAAACATTTTTAAATACATTATTAGCCTTAGAACCCAAAAAAATAGTCTATATATCTTGTAATCCTTCTACACAACAACGTGATGCACAAATACTTGCAACAAAATATAATCTTACCCAAATTACACCAGTCGATATGTTTCCACAAACAACTCATGTAGAAACAGTGGCGCTTTTTGAACGCTTGACATCTAACGAATGATGCAGTGTAAAATGTTTCAATATGGAAAAGTTTATTAAAACTATATTACAGACAATTTATTTTATTGAATTTTATAATATAGGCATTTATAATCAAAATTGAAATTAATATTAATGTGATTGAGTGAGGAGGGTGAATAGTGTTTAAAGTTAGTTTGTTTTCAAATAAAAAGGCGCTAGAGCGCTTTGCATTATTTCAACTTGCGGTTATTATGATTACCATTTTGTGTTCATATAAAATTGCTTATGCGTATACGCATATCATAGAACAAAATTTAATATTGAATATACTTTTCGGTGTGATTGGATTTGTAGTTGTAGCAGTTATACATGAATTTATTCATAACTTGTTATTCCGAGGTTTTTCCAAAGGAAATAAGCCTATTCATCGCTTCCACTTTGGCATAATATCAACACATATGCCTAACGTTTACTTTAAAAAATGGCAATATGCCATAATCATGCTTACACCGTTAGTTGTTATAACAACAGTACTTTCAATATTATTCTTATTCTTTTCTTATTCATCATTAATATTTATTGGAAGTTTTCATATAGGTTATTGTCTTCTTGATTTATATTTTGTAATGGGAGTATTAAATAATAAAGTGAAATACATTGAAGACACTGAAGAAGGTCTAATTTATTACACAGAATCACCATTACAAGAAGTACAATCAGAAACAAAATAATAGTACAAATGATTCACTCCAACATGTCAGTAGGACAAGCTTTTGGAGTGTTTTTTGTTTGATTGTATTATAATTTAACTGGTTGATGATACATGGATGAACAAATTATTGTGCAGGAGGGAAAAGTTATGCATGAAAGACGAATAATTCATATTGACATGGATTACTTTTTTGCACAAGTTGAAACGAGAGATAATCCATCTTTAAAAGGGAAACCAGTCATAGTAGGTGGTAAAGCAAGTGGACGAGGTGTAGTGTCTACGGCTTCATATGAAGCAAGGAAATATGGTGTTCACTCAGCAATGCCTATGGCTCAAGCGCATAAATTATGTCCCAATGGTTATTATGTAACGCATCGTTTTGAAGCATATAGAGCGGCCTCAAAAATTATTATGAGCATTTTTAAAAGTTATACTGAAATTGTTGAGCCACTATCATTGGATGAAGCATATTTAGATATAACACATTTAGTGAGACCTGACTTACCAGCATCAACGATTGCACAATTCATCAGACGTGATATATGGGAGCAAACACAGCTCACAGCATCTGCAGGTGTTTCATACAATAAATTTCTAGCAAAATTAGCGAGTGGTATGAATAAACCTAATGGCTTAACAATTATTGATTATCATAATGTGCATGATATTTTAATGGGCTTAGATATTGGAGACTTTCCCGGTATTGGAAAAGCAACTAAACAGAAAATGCACGACCATGAGATTTTTTGTGGCCGAGATTTATATGAACAAAGTGAATATAATTTAGTGCGGTTGTTTGGGAAGCGAGGTCACGGCTTATATAATAAAGCCCGAGGTATCGATCATAATTTAGTAAAGCCTACGCGAATTCGTAAATCAGTAGGTACTGAACGTACTTTTGCTACAGATATGAATGATGATGAGGCAATACTGCAAAAGGTATGGGAACTGAGCACTAAAACAGCTGAAAGATTAGCAAAATTACAAAAGTCGGCCAAAACAGTAACCGTAAAAATCAAGACATATAAATTTGAAACATACTCTAAGCAAAGAAGTTTGAGAGAGCCAGTGAGGTCTGAAACAGATATATACAATATTGCGTATGCTTTGTTTACAGAATTAAAAGAAGCGGATGTGCCGATTCGGTTAGTAGGAGTAACTGTTGGAAATTTAGAAAAAACGACATTTGAAAATATGACGATATATGATTATTTAAATTAATCCTTATCTTGTAATTGTTTACCATAGACGTTTAACATGGCTTGTAAGTTATCATAGTGTTTTAATAGGCGAAACGTAATCATAGCACAAGCTTTAGCATCGTTAAGCGCATCATGATGTCCATGAAAATCTAAATTATAAAATTTCATCATATGGTTTAACCCATAACGCGAGTTACTGACAGTACGTCGTGCTAATTGCAATGAGCAAAAATACGTCATAGCTGGTGTATCACAGTGAATATACTTGATACTTTCATGTAGTACAGTCATATCAAAAGAAGCATTATGAGCTACCACTGGTAATTGATTGATAAATTGCATCATATAAGGATATACTTCTGCGAAAGTTGGAGCTGATTTGACATCACTACTTTGTATACCATGAACTGCTATGTTTTGTTGTGAAAAGTAATCATGAGGATTGATGAGCGTATAAAAAGTTTCTACGATTTCATGGTTCACAACTTTGACCATACCTATAGAACAAATACTAGTACGTTTTCCATTTGCAGTTTCAAAATCAAGTGCTACGAAGGCATTATCGTTCATTAGCTTTAAATCCTTTCTGTGTGAAAATGAGTTTTAGACATATTACTATAAAAAAATAGTTCACGAGGTATTTTAACATACAATAGATAATATTTATTATATAATAAACATGAGATTGTGACAGCAGTGCTTAAAATCTGAGTCCTCATTATAGGTACTTCAAACAATAATCACACGTCCCAACCTCATGGTAATGTATCGTATTAATTTATTAGATGAAACTTATTATTCCTCTTCATCAAAAGAACGTGCAGCAAGCTCTTTTTCATATAGATATAACGTATTGTGGTCATCGCCAATACGTTTTAAGTAATCAATATGAGTTTCAAACATTGATTCTTCTTCTACTTGTTCATCTAAGAACCAGTTTAAAAATGAAATAGTAGCATAATCTTTATCTTTGTTCGCGATATCTGATAAGTTGTAAAATCTACGAGTAACATCTTGCTCTTGAGTTAGTCCATCTTCAAAAGTTTCTAAGATACTTTTGAATTCTGATTTAGGAGCTGATATAGCAGAAAATACGGCATGCTCACCACGATCATTGATATAATCATAAATTTTCTTACCATGGAAACGTTCTTCTTTTGCTTGTTGGATATAAAAATTTGCAAAACCTTCATAGGACTCTTTATCACAGTATGCAGCCATTGCCATATAAGCATGTGCTGCAAAAAATTCATGGTTCATTTGTTCATTTAAAGCATTTAACAATTCTTTATTTAACATAAATAACAGCCTCCTATTGGTGTAATTGGTACAAGTATAGCAAAACCATTGTTTTTAGTAAATAATAATAATTACAATCTGTGTATTGTCAAACCTTTTTAATTGAGAATGGTTTGGAAAGCAATTAAATCGTGTTATAATATTTTAGCGAATAATTAAGGGAGGAAACTTATGAGACATTGGACTGCAACTCGATTAGCCAAATTGGCAAGGTCAGCTAGTAGAGCTGTCGGTAAGAAAGGAACAGACTTACCTGGCCAAATTGCGCGAAAAGTGGATAAAAATATATTGAAAAATTTAGCTTCAAAAGTAGATGAAATTGTATTTATTAGTGGTACAAATGGGAAAACAACTACATCTAATTTAATTGGTCACACTTTAAAGAAAAATGATATTGACATCATACATAATAATGAAGGAGCTAACATGGCTGCTGGTATCACTTCAGCATTCATATTACAAAATACGGCTAATACAAAAATAGCTGTTATTGAGATAGACGAGGGTAGTATTCCAAGAGTATTAAAAGAGATGACTCCGACAATGATGGTATTTACTAACTTTTTCAGAGATCAAATGGACCGTTTTGGTGAAATTGATATAATGGTTAATAATATTGCTAAAGCAATTGAAAATAAGGGAATAAAATTATTGTTAAATGCAGACGATCCTTTTGTTAGTAGATTAAAAATAGCGAGCGATACAGTTTTATATTATGGTATCGAAAAAAATGCCCATCAATTTGAGCAAAGTACAATGAATGAAAGTAAATATTGTCCAAACTGTGGAAAATTATTACATTATGACTATATACATTATAATCAAATTGGACATTATCACTGTGCGTGTGGGTTCAAGCGTGAACAACCTAAATATGAGATTTCTGAATTTACATTATCACCATTTATAAATATGGTAGTGAATGAAACCACTATGAACATGAAAATAGCAGGAGATTTTAACGCATATAACTCATTAGCTGCTTACACAGTTTTACGAGAATTAGGTTTAGAAGATGACCTTATTCGTAAAGGCTTTGAAACATATACATCACAAAATGGACGCATGCAGTATTTTAAACATGGGGAAAAAGAGGCCATGATTAACTTAGCTAAAAACCCTGCAGGTATGAATGCCAGTCTGTCAGTAGGTGAAGAAATAGAAGGTAGCAAAGTATATGTTCTAGGTTTAAATGACAATCCAGCAGACGGTCGAGATACATCATGGATTTATGATGCAGATTTTGAAAAGTTATCACGTCAAACTATCGAAGCAATAATTGTAACTGGGAATAGAGCAGAAGAATTACATTTACGATTAAAGCTAGCTGAAATAACGGCTCCAATTATCGTAGAAAAAGATATTCACAAAGCGTCAGCGCTAACAATGAATTATGCTAGTTTTACAGTAGCAATTCCAAATTATACTTCATTAGCACCTATGTTAGATCAGTTAAATCGTTCTTTTGGGGAGGCAAACTAAATGAAAGAACTGACCATTTATCATTTCATGCCAGATAAATTAAATTTATATAGTGATATTGGCAACATTATCGCATTAAAACAACGGGCAAAACAACGCAATATAACAATTCATGTCGAAGATATAAACCAAACTGAAGGTGTAACTTTAGAAAATTGTGATTTATTCTTCATTGGTGGTGGAAGCGACAGAGAACAAGCGCTAGCAACCCAAGAATTAAGTAAAATTAAAAACACTTTAAAAGAAGCTATTGAAGATGGTATGCCAGGCTTAACGATTTGTGGCGGTTATCAATTTTTAGGTAGTAAATATATAACACCAGACGGTACAGAATTAGAAGGCTTAAATATTTTGGATTTTTACACACAATCTAAAGAAGAGCGTTTAACTGGTGATATTGTAATAGAGAGTGACACATTCGGTACTATTGTAGGGTTTGAAAATCATGGTGGTCGAACATATCATTCGTTTGGCACTTTAGGTAAAGTCACACATGGATTCGGCAATAATGATACAGACGGCAAAGAAGGTATTCATTATAAAAACTTATTAGGTACATATTTACATGGACCAATATTGCCTAAAAATCACGAATTAACAGATTACTTATTAGAAAAAGCATGTGAGAGAAAAGGTATTACTTTCGAACCAAAACAATTAGACAATACAGTAGAAGAAGCGGCAAAACAAGTTATAGTTAAGCGCGTGAAAAATAATAAAAAGTAGCTATTAATAAAACCACTAAGTTTACTTAGTGGTTTTTAGATTGTCGACTAAGTTTATGGCTTTGTTGGCAGTTTTTGTACACGCTTTCCGCGGACACTGCCTTAGCCTGTAGTCTTCGGCTAGTGCTCTTCCCGCAGGAGTCGGCCCAAAGCATTGCCAATATAATAATATATAAATTAAAAGATAAAAAAGAGTGATTTGAGAGAAAATTGGGCGATGCAAAAGAACAGTATAGTTTGCTCGATGGACGATATATGGATTCCAAAGTTTTCATAAATAACACACTAATTTGTCCTGCCATGAACCTTAAAAAATTAGCAATGTAGTTAGTAAAATAAATAATGAACGCCTGATAGACACTACTTTTATGAAAAAACTATATAGATAAAATAAACAAACACCACCTTTGCAAATTAATGTGAAGGAGGTGTTTATGTTTTGAAAGTCTAAGTAAGCATACTTAGTGGTTTTACATATGTATTATGATTACGCATAGCGTTCATCTAAAATACGATAAATCAATAAAATTTCGTAAATGATGTGACTTTTAAGTTGATGTTCATCGAATTCATCCAGTCCTTTAACTGAATTTTTTAATATAGAAGCACTTTGCTTTTCTCTTTTGAAATGACCTGTTGCTATTATTTGATTAATACTATTTGCAATGGATAAGATTGCGTATTTTTCTTCAATATCAAAGCCAATTGCTGTGCGTTTAGGTAGATATATAATGTTCGATAAATGAGAAATAAAAAGGCGATCTGTTTGTGCTAAAGTTTGAAGTTTTTTAAATTTTATCCATTCTTGCTTATCGTTTTTATGATATGCTAATTCATCGTTTTGATAATTAATTAAAGTTTCTATTTTTTTGCTCGCATCTAATAATTGGTTAAGTTGTTGGTTTGACTGTTCGGATTTAAATTGACTGAGTAATAATTGTTGCATGCGATTACTATATAAACTGTACATTTTAGACTCAGTCTCTTTAATTAGTTGATCAAGTTGATTATAATATTTTGGGGGCAAGATAATAAAATTGACTAATGCCGCAGTACTTAAACCAATAAAGGCAGTTAGTAATCTAGAAAAGAAATTAAAAATATATGCGTCATGTATACCAGGTATCATTGCAACTGCTGTCAAAGTAGCAACAGTAGTACCTGCATGTAAATTTAAGCGGGTACAAATTAAAATGGTAAACATAGTACTTAACGCATAGGATAATGGAGATTGATCACCGAATAGGTAAGTAAATATAACAGCTAAAAGTGCACCAATAACAGTGGCAGGTAGTCTTTTGTATCCTTTTTTTATTGACGCTTTTGCAGTAGGTTCAATTGTTACGACTGCTGTCAATATAGCAAAAATAGGATTTAAATTTAGCAGCATACAGAAGAGCGCTGTTAAGAATGTTGCTAGTCCTGTTTTAAGTGTACGTGCACCAATAATATTTTTATACCATTTATCGTTCATAGTTCAAAACTCCTAATCATAATAACCAGATGTGTAAAACTGTTTATGTAATTTGAAAAGTTAAAATGTTAAACTAGTATGTATTCTAATACTGTAAGTTATTATATCAAAATTTTTCTGCTATAATAATAAGTAATATAATTTTATAAAAAGGATCGGGATAAAATGATTGTAAAAACAAATGAAGAATTACAAGCCTTGAAAGATATTGGGTATATTTGTGCTTTAATAAGAGATAAAATGCAAGAAGCAACAGTACCTGGTATTACAACAAAAGAATTAGATGATATCGCAAAAGAATTATTTGAACAACATGGAGCATTATCTGCACCTATACATGACGAAAACTTTCCAGGACAAACATGCATTAGCGTAAATGAAGAAGTCGCACATGGTATTCCTGGCAAACGTGTCATTCGTGAAGGAGACTTAGTAAATATTGATGTTTCAGCTTTAAAAAATGGTTACTATGCAGATACAGGTATTTCATTTGTAGTAGGTGAAGCAGACAATCCAATGAAACAAAAAGTATGTGATGTGGCATTAGAAGCATTCGATGCGGCTATGACGAAAGTTAAACCTGGAACAAAATTAAGTCAAATAGGTAAGGCAGTACATGCTACAGCACGTAAAAATGATGTTACAGTTATTAAAAATTTAACTGGTCATGGCGTAGGGCAATCATTACATGAAGCACCAAGTCACGTGATGAATTACTATGATCCAAAAGATAAAACATTATTAAAAGAAGGCACAGTTATTGCTGTTGAACCATTCATTTCATCTAATGCAACATTTGTTACAGAAGGCAAAAATGAATGGGCATTTGAAACAAAAGATAAAAGTTATGTTGCCCAAATAGAACATACTGTAATTGTCACGAAGGATGGCCCATTATTAACAACTAAAATTGATTAATAATGTTCGGTCTAAAGTCTTAATGTAATATGGTTCCGGAGCCTATAGGATTGGTTCCGGTAATTTTTTATAATGAAATCTAATCAATGATGAGGTGGTTTCATGAATTATATTACAACTTATTTAAATCGTGTGTGTCAACAAACAATGGAAGTTAGTTTAAACACATACCGTGAACATTTAGATCAAAAACTTAAAAGTATCGAACGCTATATTAACTATTTAGTGCAAAAAAGGGACTACATAGGTAAGATGATTGACAGTCTCGCATTAAGATTAGAAAATAAATATATCGATATGATTGAAGAAGAATATATTGACTGTGCAGAAGAAATTGAACATGATGATATTGAAGCAATAAAACAAAAGTTAAATGTAATGGAAGCTGACTATGCACGTATTGAGACAGATTTATCACTACAAGCAAAAGAAAAAATCAACACAGAAACAGAATGTGATTTAATCGAACGCATAAGTTTAGTCGCTTAAAGAAAGGTGGCGAACCATGACACATAAGTATATATCGACAGAGATGTTGATTATCTTTACAGCATTGATGATTATAGCCAATTTTTACTATATCTTTTTTGAGAAAATTGGCTTTTTATTAGTGTTGTTATTAGGATGTATCTTAGTTTATGTAGGCTATGTATATTTCCATAAGATAAGAGGGTTGTTATCTTTTTGGATAGGTGTGTTATTAATTGCTTTTACATTGCTATCAAATAAATATACGATCATTATTTTATTTATCTTTTTAGTAGCTTTGATTGTAAAGTATCTTATTTACAAATTCAAACCTTTAAAAGTTGTTGCAGCTGAATCTGAAGTGGACAATCCAGAATTTATAAAACAAAAATGGTTTGGTGAACAACGTACACCTGTGTATGTATACAAATGGGAAGATTTACAAATACAACATGGTATTGGCGACATACACATTGATATGACAAAAGCAGCCAACATTAAAGAAAATAATACTATTGTAGTAAGACAACTCATTGGTCGCATTCAAATTATCGTACCACTTAATTACAATTTGAATTTCCATTTTAGTGCTTTGTACGGCAATGCTTATCTCAATGATAAATCATATAAAATTGAAAATAATAACATTAAAATTAATGAAGAAACCAAAGAAGAAAATTACAATGTAAATATATACGTATCTAGTTTAATAGGAGATGTTGAGGTGATTTATAGATGAATCACTACATTAGAGCAATAGGCTCTATGCTAATATTAGTATATAGTACATTAATTGCTTTTTTCTTTATAGATAAAATATTTGTAAATATTATGTATTTTCAAGGTATGTTTTATACCCAAATATTTGGTATTCCAGTATTTTTATTTTTAAATTTGCTCATAATTTTATTATGTATCATTGTAGGATCGGTTTTAGCTTATAAAATAAACCAGCAAAACCATTGGCTACAAACACAAATTGAACGTTCAATTGAAGGAGAAACAGTAGGGATTAATGACCAAGATATAGAACTTTATAATGAAACTATAGAGCTCTATCAAACGTTAGTTCCACTCAATCAAGAAGTACATAAACTGCGAATGAAGACCCAAAATTTAACAAATGAATCTTATAATTTAAACGATGTCAAAGTTAAAAAAATAATCGAAGATGAACGACAAAGATTGGCTAGGGAATTACATGATTCAGTGAGTCAGCAACTTTTTGCAGCTAGCATGATGTTATCAGCTATCAAAGAATCTCAATTAACACCACCTTTAGATCAACAAATCCCTACATTAGAAAAAATGGTACAAGATTCTCAACTAGAAATGAGAGCATTATTACTACATTTAAGACCAATTGGTTTAAAAGATAAGTCTCTCGGAGAAGGTATTAAAGATTTAGTTGTCGATTTACAGAAAAAAGTACCAATGAAGGTCATACATGACATTGAAGATTTTACTGTACCTAAAGGTATTGAAGATCATTTGTTTCGTATTACGCAAGAAGCGATATCCAATACATTACGTCATTCCAACGGTACAAAAGTAACAATTGAATTATTTAATCAAGAAGCATATTTATTATTACGTATTCAAGATAACGGTATTGGTTTTAACGTAGATGATAAAGCTGAACAAAGTTATGGATTGAAAAATATGCGGGAGCGTGCATTAGAAATAGGTGCCACATTCCATATTGTATCGCTGCCTGATTCAGGTACTAGAATAGAAGTGAAAGCACCATTAGATAAGGAGGATATAGATGCCAATTAAAGTATTATTTGTAGATGACCATGAAATGGTTCGGATTGGAATTTCTAGTTATTTATCAACACAACAAGATATAGAAGTAGTAGGCGAAGGTAAGTCAGGTAATGAAGCAATTGAATTAGCACATAAGTTACAACCCGATTTAATATTAATGGATTTAGTTATGGATGATATGGATGGGGTAGATGCAACTGCGCAAGTAAAAAAAGACTTACCGCAAATTAAAGTAGTTATGTTAACAAGTTATATAGAAGATAATGAAGTATATCGTGCGTTAGATTCAGGTGTAGATAGCTATATTTTAAAAACTACAAGTGCAAGTGATATTGCCGAAGCGGTGCGTAAGACATATCATGGTGAGGCTGTGTTTGAAGCAGAAGTATTAGTGAAAATGCGTAATCGTATGAAACAACGTGCTGAGCTTTATGAGATGTTGACAGAGCGAGAGATGGAAATATTATTGTTAATTGCTAAAGGTTATTCTAACCAAGAAATTGCTAGCGCATCACACATTACTATTAAAACAGTTAAAACACACGTAAGTAATATATTAAGTAAATTAGAAGTACAAGACCGTACACAAGCAGTAATCTATGCATTCCAACATAATTTAATTCAATAAAAAAAGCAGGTCACCGGCATTTTAGATAAATGCGAGGTGACCTGCTTTTTTTATTATATAACTTAAGAAAAATTAGCTTTGTCATCTTTATTTTGTTCAATAGCTTGCATTGTGCGTTCTTCAGGTGTTGGTCCTGAGATAATTTTACGTTGGTGAATAATTGCATTAATTTCAGCACCGATAATAATAATAAAACCAGTAATATATAACCAAAGCATTAAAATGATAATCCCTGCAATACTACCGTATGTTTTAGAATAATTCGAGAAATTAGAAACGTAATAGCCGAATAAAAATGACCCTACTATAAAGACAATCGTCGCAAATACAGCTCCTGGAATAACAGAAGATATTTTAATTTTGACATTAGGGGCTAATGTATATAGCACCATAAATGCCAATAAGACGATAATAAATGGTAACACAATACGAACAATACTAAAGAGCCAACTGATTTGTTCTCCTAGACCTAGAGGTCCAAATAATAATGAACCAATTTGTTCGCCAAATGCTGGTAAAATCATGGCAATTGGTAAAATAATAATCATGGCTAATGTGAAAACGACGCTTAATAATTTAGCAACGACGAAATTACGACTATCTTCAACATCATAGGCAACATTAAATGAATTCATTAATGCTGTCATACCGTTAGATGCAGACCACAGAGATAAAATTAAACCAACAGATAGTAAGCCGCCACTGGCATTATCCATTATGTCTGATATTAAATGAGATACTTGTTCAGCATAGTCGGGTGGCACGTTTTGGCTTATCATATTTTGAATTGTTTCTTGCTTTACGCCAACTACAGGTACGATTGTTAATAGAAAGATTAACATTGGGAAAAGAGAAAGCATAAAGTAATATGATAATTGTGCCGCTAAACCAGATGCATCGTCTTTACCAATTCGATAAACTAAATACGACAAAAAGTTCGAATCTTTTGTATATTTGGCTGGCTTATTTATACGTGAGACAAAGAATGCTTGGTTGTCTTTTTTAGTATCTTTGGAGTGGAATTCATTAGGTGTAACGTATGTACGATCAGTTTCAACCTTGTTAGACTTGTTATTTTTATTATGTTCCTTATTTTTAATAGAATTTAAAAATTTAGAAGTTGTAGGTTTGTTCTTTGACATATCTGATCTCCTTAACTTTTTAATAACTACTAATAATATACTGTATAAATTAAAATAGGTAAATACATTATTATGATATTAAAAAATAATTGTTAACCATATAAAATTTTAAGACAATGTAAATAATAACAGTGCGATAATTGTTTAGTAAAAGGCTGGGACATTATAAATGTTCCAGCCTTAATGAATGTATTGAATATAAATTCTATGCTCAAGATTAAAGCACGAGCTTGTTAAATACGTGATCAAGTCATTGCATAGCTCATGCTATAGAGAAACTTAACCATTAAGACGGTTATTTTTCTTTTCTACAAATGTATCTTTAGCATCTTTTAAAGATTTTTCTAATTCAGGATTATTACGTCTGATTTCTTCAATCGCATCTTTCCAATATAGAACTTCATCTTTAATATTGCTAATTGCAGATGGTTTGCTTTGACGGTTACCGTTTTTAGCATCTTGAATAGATTGTTTTAATGATTCACGTGTTGATTTGTCAGCTAAAGTAGCTGCGCCGCCAATAACTGCACCTAATAATATACCTGGAACTAATTTATTTTTCATTGTGTGTTACCCCTCTCTTAAGTTAGCGTCTTTTACAATATAATCAATTAAGTTATCACAAGCTGATTGTACCATTTCAAAAACACCTTCAAAGTTATTAGTGTAATAAGGATCTGGTACATCACTTTCTTCCATACTACTAAATTCTAGTAATTTGAACAACTTTCCTTTGATAGATGGATTAATTTTTTTAATATTTTCGACATTACTTTGGTCCATCGCTATAATATAGTCGAAATCATCATTCGGTTCAAACAATTCACTAATCATTCCATCAGTTGGAATATTTTGACTTTGCAATATTTGTTGCGTACCTTCGTGTGGTGGTTGACCTAAATTCCATTTACCCGTTCCACGAGATTTTACACGTATCCCCGTGATGTTTCTATCTTGTAAGCGTTGCTTCATAATACCTTCTGCCATCGGAGAACGGCAAATATTGCCTAAACAGACAAATGCAACTGTTACCATAACTGATTACCTCCATATTAATTACTACATACACCTATTTTACCGGTTTTTTAAGTATTTCTAAAGCTGAATCGTAATAAAAATTTTACATGATTGCATTATTTGATAAAATAAATTGATAAAGAGGTGATATAAATGACTAATAAAAATGAACAAATGATAATAGAAATTAGAGAGCGTCTAAATTTAGTTAATCAAAGCGTCATTGACCCAGCTAAATTTGAAGATGCAGATGAAAAAGAAATACAGGAAATTCATAGTTATGTAACAACGAAATCTTCATTTACACCAAGTGAAGCGACTGCTATTGCGGATGCATTAGGCCAAATACGTAAATAAGGAGTGTTAGCATGTCTGACTTACAATATAAATTACAACAATACGCTCAACTATTAGTTGATGTAGGAATGAATGTACAACAAAATCAACCAGTATATATTCGCTCTAGTGTTGATGCATTAGAATTAACGCATTACATAGTTGAAGCAGCTTATAAAAGAGGTGCTTCAGATGTCAAAGTCGAATACAGTGATGATCGTTTGACACGTTTAAAATTTGAACATGAAACAACTGAACATTTTGAACATAATGAAGTTAAATCTTATGAAGTAGATAAAAGAATGGATTATGCACAACGTGGTGCTGCAAATTTAGCACTTATAACGCAAGATCCGGAATTATTAAATGGCATTGAAGCTGACAAATTAGCAACATTTCAAAAGGAATATAGTCTTGCATATAAAGGATATATGGAAGCAAGTCAAAAAAATGAATTTCCGTGGTGTGTTGCAGCATACCCGTCTAAAGCTTGGGCCAAAAAAGTATATCCTGAATTATCCGAAGAAGAGGCATATTCTAAGTTTATTGATGAAGTACTCGATATTGTAAGAGTGGATGGTAATGATCCTACTGAAAATTGGCAACAACATGTCGCTAATTTAAGTAAACATGCTGAAAGATTACAAGCTAAAAATTATTCGGTATTAAGATATGAATCAGAAGGTACAGATTTAACTATTGGTTTACCAGAGGGGCATATATGGGAAGATGCTACGAGTTATACAAGTAATGGACAAGCCTTTGTCGCTAATATACCAACTGAAGAAGTGTTTACTGCACCACATCGTGAACGTGTTAATGGCTATGTTACGAATAAATTACCATTAAGTCATAATGGAAATATTATAGATGGCTTTAAGTTAACTTTTAAAGATGGAGTAGTAGTTGATGTTGTTGCAGAACAGGGTGAAGAAGCTTTGAAAACTTTATTATCTACAGATGAGGGCGCTAAGCGCTTAGGCGAAGTTGCTTTAGTGCCAGATGATTCACCGATTTCTAATCGTAATACTGTGTTTTTCAATACACTGTTTGATGAAAATGCTTCTTGTCATATCGCATTAGGTTCAGCATATGGTTTCAATATTGAAAATGGAACAGAAATGACAACTGAAGAAAAAGTTGCGAGTGGATTAAACGACTCATTGATTCATGTTGATTTTATGATTGGTAGTGCTGACTTAACTATCTATGGAATCACACAAGATGGAACAGAAGAACTTGTTTTTGAACAAGGTAATTGGGCTAAGTAAGCATAATAGTTAATTCACGCACGGGGAAGGGAAATGATTATGAAAAATAGAGCAAGCAAACCAATGTCTGAAGCTAGAAGCGTTAAAGCTCGACAAGTATTTCCACAGGACACGAATCATCACCATACAATGTTTGGTGGCACATTAATGGCCAATATTGATGAGATTGCCGCCATTACTGCTATGAAACATGCAAATGCACAAGTTGTAACAGCATCAACGGACTCTGTAGACTTTTTAATGCCGATTAAAACAGGTGCAATTTTATCATATGAGTCAATGGTTAGTTACGCTGGTAGCACATCAATGGAAGTATGTGTTCAAATTATAATTGAAGATTTAATTAAAGGTGAGCGCCAATTAGGAGCATTAAGTTTTCTTACTTTTGTCGCTTTGGATGATGATGGAAAGCCAACAACCATTCCTGAAGTGTATCCGGAAACAGAAACAGAAAAATGGTTTTACGACTCTGCTAATATTCGAGTTAAACGTAGAAAAGAGCGTAGAATCGAAAGTAAAGATACAATTGAATTTTTAGAGAAAGTACAACACATAGAATAGTTAGTAAAAATTAAAGTAGAAGAGAGTGGGGCAGCAAACTGATGTTATTTAACACATTTTCGTCCTACCTTGGAAAATGAGAGGCCGAGTCAATCCAATGATATCTCGGCATTTAAAACATAACCAAACCTTAGGTGAATTCACTTAAGGTTTGGTTATTTATATCTATTGATTTATTTTTTGTTTCATATGGGCAGTGCTTACGAAAAGCGTACACAAAGACTGCCAACAAATTTATTGACAGTCTTTGAAGTGGGACAAATCAATGATATCCCAGATATTTTATAATTAATTATATAGTTGATGCATACGTTTTTCATTTTCTTTAAAGTTTGTCGTTGGATAATACATATCTTTAACTAAAACGTTAGGACCTAAACATTTAAATGCAGGACAATGACAATTTAAACTTTGTGCTAATGAAGAATTTAACCATTTATCGAAAACCGTAGGCAAATTATTATGTTTGATGTTAGATATAGTACCTGTCTCATCACCAAAATCAGTTACTATCACATTACCCGTAAATACATTTACGTTTAAACGATTACGACCATCCGGATCATTTCGCATAGTGACATTTTTACTTTGACGCAGGCGGTGTAATAAAGCTTGGTCGTCATCATCCTTTATACATGGATAAATAGGTAGTGTGCCAAATAGCATCCAAGTGTTTTCGTCTCGCATATCGAGTAACTGATGAATCGCTTGTTTCATCTCTTTTAAGGACAAAACATTTAAGTCACTGGCAAAATCCGCGGGATACATCGGATGGATTTCGTGTCTACTACATTTCATATCTTTCACAATTTCGTTATGTATCTTTGTTAAATAGGGTAAAGTACTTTGATTTAACATTGTTTCTGCTGAAATAAACATGCCTTGATCAGATAAGGTTTGAGCGTTATTGAGCATTTGGTCATAAAGTTTGAGCTTGGCTTTTAAAGGTGGTTGTTTTTCCATTGCTCCAAATCCTACTGTTGCAAATTCATCTAAAGTCCCCCAATTATGCGAGATATGCATTACGTCGATATATTCTGCAATGTCTAAATAACGATCTTGAGGTAACGTAAGATTGGAATTCATTTGTACATAAACCCCTCGATCATAGGCATATTTCAATAATGGTTTAACTACTTGCTTGATAGATTTTTTTGAAAACATCGGTTCTCCACCAGTAATCGACATCGTTTTTAAATGTGGGATTTCATCTAAACGACGATAAATAATGTCCATAGGTAAGGGGTCAGGATCTTGCGTTTGTAGTGTATAACCAACAGCACAGTGACTACAACGCATATTACATAGGTTTGTAGTGGTAAACTCTATATTACTTAAAGTGAGTTGATTATGCATATCGATATCTGTATAGGCTTCCCAAGGGTCATTGTTTATGCTAATGGGCTGTTTAGTACGGATTTGGTGTATCGTCATTTCTAATCCTTCTTTCCTTCATATTCATTTTATCTGTTCTATTGTAAACAAAATCCAATGCGACTGTATACCACATAACGTCAAAAAGTTGTAAAAATTAAACTGTAATATAATATATCGGCTATCATTATTAGTTCAGAACATGTTAATATGTAATTATCATATATAAAGGAGTTAACATTCAATGGATGAAAATCAAACTATGAATCAAATCAAAAATAGATTAGAGCAATTTATTGATGACATTGATCACGTAAATCCTAACGAAGTTAAAGTTGAAGATATAGATGAGTGGATTGGTTTATTAGATCAACTAGAAGAAAAAGTTAAATCAGTATCTAAGTAAAGAAGTAATACCGATAATGTTTAAAAATTGTCTTTTTTGGTTATATCATATTATATAACGGCAAAGAGAAAGGTGATTTTAAATGGCAAAAAAAGTAGCAATTATACTTGCAAATGAATTTGAAGATATTGAATTAACAAGTCCAAAAGAAGCAATCGAAGAAGCTGGCCATGAAACAGTGATAATTGGCGATGTTGCTAACCATGAAGTAGTAGGTAAACATGGCGAAAAAGTAACGATTGATGTAAGCATTGCTGATGCTAAACCTGAAGACTATGATGGTTTATTAATTCCTGGAGGATTTGCACCTGACCATTTAAGAGGTGACGAAGAAGGAAGATATGGCACATTTGCTAAATATTTCACGAAAAATGACGTGCCAGCATTTGCGATTTGCCATGGACCTCAAATACTCATAGATACTGATGATTTAAAAGGAAGAACGTTAACTGCAGTGTTAAATGTGAGAAAAGATCTTTCAAACGCTGGGGCACAAGTTGTAGATGAATCAGTAGTTGTAGATAACAATATCGTTACAAGTCGTACACCTGACGACTTAGATGACTTTAATAAAGCAATTGTTGAGCAATTAAAATAACAATCGTTAACAAAATTTAATTTAAATATTCATTATGGATTTAAGAGGCTAGGACAATATTGATACGTCCTAGTCTCTTTTCATATTGGCAGTAGCTGACTGCATTGAAAATGCGATTCAAACCAAGCTTGTTTCAATACTAGCCATCCTTTCCGGGGTGGGAAGACGAAATC
>NZ_JAESMB010000021.1:0-1239 GCF_017892945.1 Staphylococcus sp. GDX8P114P-2
AAAACACTTTCGTTGAATTCATTTAAAATGAATCATACGGAGGTGTTTTTTCTATGAAAATAATGTCTTATTCAATAGAAACAAAATATAAAACGATTGAAATGAAAGAAGCTGGATATACTGTAAAAGAAATTATGGAAGCATTAAATATCAAAAATAGCACACAGGTAAAAACTTGGTGGCGATGGTATCGAAATGGTGAAACTTATAGATTTTATCAACAAAGAGGCAAGCAATATACTTACGGCAAAGGCGTGAAAGAATTATCAGAAGTAGAACAATTAAAGTTAGATAATAAGAAAAAAGATATTGAAATAGATATTTTAAAAAAGTACAAGGAGTTAGAAAGGAAGTGGTATCCAAAGTAATTGTAGAATTAATTGATCAATTCAAGCATAAGTATTCAATCAAAATGATACTCGATGTTTTAGAAATACCTCAATCGACATACTATAGATGGAAACATAAGGACAAGGAAAAAGATAAAGTGACTCAAAAGGTTATTGAATTATGTGAAGAAAATAATTTCACCTACGGTTATCGCAAAATTACAGCATTGATTAATCAATTGTATTCAGCGTCAATTAATCATAAAAGAGTTCAGAGAATCATGCGAAAGTATAATCTGAACTGCCGAGTTAGACCTAAAAAATCTAAAAAAATTGGTGAACCTTATTATAAAACAGATAATTTATTACAAAGACAGTTTAAAGCTAACCAACCAATGGAAGTATTAACAACTGATATTACTTATTTACCTTTCGGTAACTCTATGTTGTATTTATCTTCAATTATGGATGTTTATAACGGAGAAATTGTGGCGTATAAAATAGATAACAAACAGGGTCAAAGCTTAGTAAATGATACATTGAATCAAATAGATATACCTGAGAATTGCATACTACATAGTGACCAAGGCAGTGTTTATACATCCTATGCTTACTATCAATTATGCGAAGAAAAAGGCATTATCAGAAGTATGTCCCGAAAGGGAACACCAGCTGATAACGCCCCGATAGAAAGTTTCCATTCCTCGCTAAAGTGTGAAACTTTCTACATAAACAATGAGCTCAATAGCTCTAACCAAATTGTAATAGATATTGTCGAAAATTACATTAAAAACTATAATAATAATCGAATTCAACAAAAACTAGGCTACTTATCCCCTAGAAAATATAGGGAATTAGCAGCCTAGAACATAGTGTTTTTATTAAGTTCTCATTCTAAGGGTTCAGCGCC
>NZ_JAESMB010000022.1:0-738 GCF_017892945.1 Staphylococcus sp. GDX8P114P-2
TAAATAATGGATATTTCAACTATTATTATGATGTTACTTATTGGGGTATTCGGAGGCTTTATTTCGGGTCTAGTAGGTATAGGTGGCGCCATCATTATTTATCCAGCTATTTTATTATTACCACCACTATTTGGCGCTCCTGCGTACAGTGCATACATGGCATCAGGACTTACTTCCAGTCAAGTCTTTTTCAGTACTTTAAGTGGGTCATTAAAAGCGCGAAAAAAACCAGAATTTTCGCCACTATTAGTGCTTTACATGGGTAGTGGCATGATTATAGGCAGCATGTTAGGTGGACTGTTAGCAAATTTATTTAATGCTACATTTGTAAATACGATATATATTATCATTGCTTTACTCGCATTAATTTTAATGTTTATTAACATAAAACCGAGTTTAGATCAATCTTCCTTTAACAAGCCATTATTAGTTATGGTGGGTCTTTTCGTTGGTATCATTTCAGGTATAGTTGGAGCAGGCGGCGCTTTTATTATCATTCCTATATTGCTAGTTTTATTCAAATTACCAATGAATACGGTAGTTGCTAATAGTATAGTAATTGCTTTTATATCTTCAATTGGCGCCTTTATCATTAAATTTATACAAGGTTACATTCCTTTAGAAGATGCGTTATTTTTAATAATAGGGAGTATTATTTTCGCTCCGTTAGGTTTAAAATTAGGTAAAAAGGTCCCTAGTTTTGTACAAAAGTGGATTATCAGTATTTTAATTATTATT
>NZ_JAESMB010000022.1:782-24981 GCF_017892945.1 Staphylococcus sp. GDX8P114P-2
CTTCTCTTTCTTATTTATAAAGTTAAAACATTCTCATATAGCAAGTAAAATAACACTGTACACTACAAAATAAAAAAGTCAAATGGTATATACCCCTATACCGTATATGTTATACTCAAATTGTCTTATTACTATCTTTAAAAATATAAAATTAGGAGGTTTAATTTTGTCGAATAACAAAAAACACCAAAATCATGAGCATCATAGTCATCAAGAACATGAAAATCACACTAGTCATGGTAATCATGAACATCACCATCATGGAAATTTTAAAAGTAAATTCTTTATTTCTTTGATTTTTGCGATACCGATTATTATTTTATCGCCCATGATGGGAGTTAAATTACCGTTTCAAATTTCATTTACAGGGTCAGATTGGATTGTATTAATTCTTGCTACAATTTTATTCTTTTACGGAGGAAAGCCATTTTTATCAGGGGCTAAAGATGAAATTTCAACTAAAAAACCTGGAATGATGACGCTTGTTGCTCTAGGTATTTCAGTAGCTTATATTTATAGTTTATACGCCTTTTATATGAATAACTTCAGTGGTTCATCCACACATACAATGGACTTTTTCTGGGAATTAGCGACTTTAATTTTAATCATGTTATTAGGTCATTGGATTGAAATGAACGCAGTAGGTAATGCAGGCAATGCACTGAAGAAAATGGCAGAACTTTTACCTAATACTGCAGTGAAGCTGATTGATAATAATCAACGAGAAGAAGTTAAAATATCAGATATTCATATTGACGATATTGTGGAAGTCAGAGCAGGCGAAAGTATACCCACAGACGGAATCATTGTTCAAGGAGAAACATCAATTGACGAATCATTAGTTACTGGCGAATCAAAAAAAGTTCATAAAACTCATAATGATGATGTTATTGGAGGTTCAATTAATGGTTCAGGTACAGTACAAGTTAAAGTGACTGCTACGGGTGAAAATGGCTACCTATCTCAAGTTATGGGTCTTGTTAACCAAGCTCAAAATGATAAGTCAAAAGCTGAACTCCTCTCTGATAAAGTCGCAGGTTATTTGTTTTACTTTGCAGTAAGTATTGGCCTGATTTCATTTATTGTATGGATGCTTATTCAAAACAACGTCGATTTCGCACTTGAACGGCTAGTAACCGTATTAGTCATTGCTTGTCCACATGCATTAGGCTTGGCAATACCTTTAGTTACAGCACGTTCTACCTCTATAGGCGCACATAATGGTTTAATCATTAAAAACAGAGAATCTGTAGAAATCGCACAACACATTGATTACATCATGATGGATAAAACTGGGACACTAACTGAAGGTAACTTTTCAGTGAATCACTATGAAAGTTTTACAGACGAGTTAAATAATGAAGAAATATTGAGTCTATTTGCTTCATTAGAAAGTAATTCTAATCATCCACTTGCCACTGGTATTGTTGATTTTGCTAAAGGCAAAAATATTTCATATGCTACTCCTCAAGAAGTTAATAATATTCCAGGTGTAGGCTTAGAAGGCACAGTTGATAATAAAAAACTCAAAATAGTGAATGTTTCTTATCTCGATAAAAGCAATTTTGATTATAATAAAGAACAATTTACGAATCTCGCTCAACAAGGGAATTCTATTAGTTATCTAATTCATGACCGACAAGTTATTGGTATTATCGCACAAGGCGATAAAATTAAAGAAAGTTCAAAACAAATGGTTTCGGATTTATTATCGAGAAACATTACGCCAGTCATGCTTACAGGCGATAATAAAGAAGTGGCACAAACAGTGGCTGAAGAATTAGGTATTAGTGATGTCCACGCGCAATTGATGCCCGAAGATAAAGAAAGTATTATCCAAGATTATCAAAGCAATGGTAGCAAAATCATGATGGTTGGTGATGGTATCAATGATGCGCCAAGCCTTATTAGAGCAGATATTGGTATGGCAATTGGCGCAGGGACAGATGTAGCTGTTGAATCGGGGGATGTCATACTCGTTAAAAGTAATCCTTCTGATATTATCAATTTTTTGTCCCTTTCAAAAAATACGATGAAAAAAATGGTTCAAAATTTATGGTGGGGCGCAGGATATAACGTGATTGCAGTTCCTCTTGCAGCTGGTATATTAGCTTCTATTGGTTTAATATTATCACCTGCTGTGGGTGCAATACTTATGTCTTTAAGTACGATCATCGTAGCAATTAATGCATTTACATTAAAATTAAAATAAAAGAGGTAAATATAATGTATAAAAAAATGTTCACAATTTTAATTACGTTATTTTCTATAATGTTTATGGTTCCTAATGATACTTTTGCAGAAGGTAAGCACAACATGATGGACATGAAAGAAAATGATCAAAAGCGAAATGATATGATGGATATGAAAAGTCATGACGAAAGAAAAAATTTGAATTCTTCACAAGGAAAAAATGAAATAACATTTCCCAAAGTTTTAGATCCTAAAAAAGATAACAATGGTTATAAAAGTTATACATTAAAAGCGCAGAAAGGAAAGACAGAATTTTACAAAGGTAATTTCTCTAACACTTTAGGATACAATGGAAATTTACTTGGGCCAACTTTAAAATTAAAAAAAGGAGATAAGGTTAAAATTAAGTTAGTCAACAACTTAGATGAAAATACAACATTTCATTGGCATGGGTTAGAAATAGATGGAAAAGTGGATGGAGGCCCTTCTCAAGTTATAAAACCAGGAAAAGAAAAAACAATAAAATTTGAGGTTAAACAAGAGGCTGCTACATTATGGTATCATCCCCACCCCTCCCCAAATACAGCTAAACAAGTTTATAATGGTTTATCAGGGTTATTATATATAGAGGATGACAAAAAGAATAATTATCCTAGCAATTATGGGAAAAATGATTTGCCTATAATAATCCAAGATAAAACATTTGTATCTAAAAAATTAAATTATACAAAAACGAAAGATGAAGATGGTACTCAAGGTGATACAGTCCTTGTGAATGGGAAAGTAGATCCTAAATTAACAACAAAAGAAGGAAAAATACGTTTGAGACTTTTAAATGGCTCCAATGCTCGGGATTTAAATCTTAAGCTAAGTAATAATCAAAGTTTTGAATATATTGCTTCAGAAGGCGGCCATTTAGAAAAGACTAAAAAGTTAAAAGAAATTAATTTAGCTCCTTCAGCAAGAAAAGAAATAGTAATAGATTTATCTAAAATGAAAGAAGAAAAAGTCAATCTTGTTGATAATGATGAAACAGTAATTTTACCAATTATTAACAAAGAAAAAAGTACTAACAAAGACACTACTCCAAAAGTAGATAAAAAAATCAAATTAGAAGGTATGGACGATAATGTTACTATTAATGGCAAAAAATTCGATCCTAACAGAATAGATTTCACACAAAAGGTAAACCAGAAAGAAACTTGGGAAATTGAAAACGTCAAAGATAAAATGGGTGGTATGAAGCACCCGTTCCATATCCACGGAACGCAATTTAAAGTTTTATCAGTGGATGGGAAGAAACCTTCAGAAGATATGAGAGGCAAAAAAGACGTTATATCTCTGGAACCTGGACAAAAAGCCAAAATAGAAGTGGTTTTTAAAAATACTGGGACATACATGTTCCATTGTCACATACTTGAGCATGAAGATAATGGAATGATGGGACAAATAAAAGTAACAAAATAATTTATAAGGAGAATTCAATATGATGAAAAAATTGAGCTCAATTATAGTAGCTTCAGGATTAGTATTATCAGCTTGTTCAACTGGTAACGAAGAAGAAGAAAATTCTAAAGATCAAAAACAAGAAAAACATATGAATCATAAGAGTGAAAGTAAAGCCCCAGATAATATGAAAAGTACAGATGACAGTAAATATAAAAAGGACGATAAAATAACAATTACAGCTGATCATATGCCTGGTATGAAAAATGCTAAAGGTACAGTTAAAGGTGCTTACAAAACCTATGCTTATGTCGTGAGTTACACACCTACAAATGGTGATGAAAAAGTTAATAATCACAAATGGGTCGTTAATGAGGAAGTTGCAGATGCCCCTGAAAATGGATTCAAGAAAGGTGATACAGTTAAATTAGAAGCTGACCATATGCCTGGTATGAAAGGTGCAGAAGCTCAAATTGATGATGTAGAAAAAACAACCGTTTATATGGTGGATTATAAATCAACAGAAAACGATGAGATGGTTAAAAATCATAAATGGATGACAACTGACGAACTAAAATCTCGTTAATGTCTATCATTTTAAAGCTTTAAAGTATTTAGTTAGTTATTCACAAATGCAATGAGAATCCCCTTTGTTAAATAGACAAGTAAACAAATAAAATTTATGGCCACTCTCATATCCACAATAATGAGAGTGGCCATTTGTTTAGAAAAATTAAATGATTTTAATGAAAATGAGGGGATCTTTTATAATTTATCAATGGAATTTCGAAAAATATAAAAAATGGAATAGTGAATGTATTGAGCTTTATCATTTATCAAGAAAAGTTATTCTAAATTAGCAGGTAAAGTCACAATTTAGAAAAAGCAGGAAAATGAAATGGTACCATAAACGGTCGTTTATGGTACCATTCAAATTTATCCTTATTGTACAAAATAACAGCGAAATTTTTAAATCTATTCCTTATCGATACAAATTCCCCGTAGGCGCTAGGGACCTCTTTAGCTCCTTGGAAGCTGTCAGTAGTATACCTAATAATTTATCTCCATTCCCTTTAGTAACGTGTAACTTTCCAAATTTAAAAAAGCGACTCATAGAATTATTTCCTCCCGTTAAATAATAGATAACTATTAAAAATAGACAATACTTGCTCATAAGTAACGGTACTTAAATTGTTTACTTTGGCGTGTTTCATTGCTTGATGAAACTGATTTTTAGTAAACAGTTGACGATATTCTCGATTGACCCATTTTGAAACAAAGTACGTATATAGCTTCCAATATTTATCTGGAACATCTGTGGTATGGCGGGTAAGTTTTATTAAGACACTGTTTACTTTTGGTTTAGGATGAAAGCATTCCGCTGGCAGCTTAAGCAATTGCTGAATCGAGACTTGAGTGTGCAAGAGCAACCCTAGTGTTCGGTGAATATCCAAGGTACGCTTGTAGAATCCTTCTTCAACAATCAGATAGATGTCAGACGCATGGCTTTCAAAAACCACTTTTTTAATAATTTGTGTGCTTAAATGGTAAGGAATACTCCCAACAATTTTATACCTCTGTTTGTTAGGGAATTGAAACTGTAGAATATCTTGGTGAATTAAAGTGACACGAGTATTCAGTTTTAATTTTTCTGACGATAAGTTGAATAGATGACTGTCTAATTCAATAGACGTTACCTGTTTACTTATTTTAGCCAGTTTCGTCGTTAAATGCCCTTTACCTGTTCCAATTTCGTAAACGGTATCGGTTTCTTTTAAATTCAATTGTTTTATTATTTGGTTGAGTACTTTTTCACTCGTTAAAAAGTTTTGAGAATATTTTATATTTTTGTTCATGTAATCACTCCTGAAGTGATTACATCTATAAATAAATACAGAAGTTAAACGATTTGTTTGTAATTTTAGTTATCTGTTTAAAAAGTCATAAGATTAGTCACTGGTAGGAATTAATCTAACGTATTTATTTATCTGCGTAATCACTGTTTTTAGTCTGTTTCAAAACAGTAGATGTTTTATCTACATTACGCATTTGGAATACCAACATGACGAATCCCTCCTTCTTAATTACAAATTTTTAGCATCTAATTTAACTTCAATTCCTATTATACAAAATTTTAAGATAATGCACTATCAACACACTCTTAAGTTTGCTTCTAAGTCTTATTTCCATAACTTTAGGGTTAACCATACGCAAGACCAATCACTCTCGGACAATACTCATGATTTTAATGATAAAATCCATGTTAAACCCATAGATAAGAAATACACCTGCAATAACCGTTACCTGTTTGTGCCAATTTAAAAATGCACCACTTTTTTATAATTAAAACGGTTGAAAACTGTACCACTAATAACTCACAATAGAGAGATGTCACCGTCAAGTTAAATGTACAAAATAACAGCGAAATTTTTAAATCTATTTCTTATCGATACAAATTTCTCGTAGGCGCTCGGGACCCCTATAAGTCCTTTTATAAATTTCTTTTCTACCATTTTCGATAAATTCCTGTTTAATATTTTTAATTCCATAAACAATAGTTTCAATAGGATAATATTCTTCAACTATATCTTGATATTCTTTTGCTTTCTCAATATCTATATTTCCATACATTCTTAATATATCTTCTCCAAAATTTGTTCCTATTTCTTCTTCACTATCTTCAAGTAAGTATATAAAATCACAATATTCATCTATAATTCCAGAATCTCCAAAATCAATTATTCCAGTTAATCTATTATTGCCATCTAACAATAGATGATTACAACTAAAATCATTATGGCATAAACACTTTTTACCCTCAAAAACTGTTGTTGCATTTAGTCTTTCCATAAAACTTTCTATATAATCTTTTTCTATATCAGTTAAATCATTATAAATAGTTTCACGCAACAATATATACTCTTCTAATACATTTTGTTTATTATCAATAGTACATTCACTAATATCTGTATAATCTAAACCGTGCATTTGTCTTAAAAAACTGGCAATATCTCGTTTTAACAAATTTTGTTCTTCTTCTGACATAGTAGAATAAATTTCTGGTGTTAAAAAAGTTCCTTTAATTTCTTTATAACCTAGTATAGATAATTCATCACTAATATACGAATATTCAATATTAGGAATTTTTACATTAGTTTCTAAATTTGTATTTAAAAAATTATATATTGCTTTTTCTTTTGCATAACCTTTTTTCTTATTAGTACTAAATTTTGTTTTAAAAATGTATTCATTATTAACTAAATATGCCACACTATCATAACCACTACCGATTATTTCAATACTATCTACTTTGAAATTATCAAAGTAATGCTCAATTAAATATTTCATTGCCTTAACATTTGTGGCATTATCATCATATCTATATTCCATTAAATAACAATCTTCTTTTTTGCCCTCGTGTAATTCATGTTCTGGCAAATCTTCAATAATTCTAAAACCAGATTTTTGGTATGCCCTTATTGCTCTTGGATTATTTTTATGAGGGTCTAAAATAACTGCATTAGCATTTCTTTCTTTTTTCAAAAATTCAAAAATCAATTTAATATATCTTGTACCAATTCCTTTACTCCAATAATTTGGCTCTCCTATAAATTGATCCATACCATAGACTATCTCATCAGTTTTTGGATAATGATAATCAGTATATAACTCATCATACATTTTATATATTTGTCCATATCCAATAGGAACATTGTTATATTCAATAATTACTCTAAAAACTTCATCTTCCCAAGGCTCTGTATAATGTTTTTTTAATGATTCTAATGTATATTTTTTATCTCTACCACCATAAAATTCTAATACTCTTTCATCAGTTAACCATTTTAACATCAAAGGAAAATCATCATCTATTAAAGTTCTTATACATATTTCATTTTCAACTATATTCATTTATTTATCACCTTTTTCATAATCATATACATATACTATTTCATCTTTATAATCATTTTTACCACCTAATTTTTCATATACATGGCAAGCTCTAGGATTACCTTTATCAGTTATTAAAAACATTTCAGAACAACCAATCTCTTTAGAATATTCCTTAATAAAAGATAATAATTTTGAACCATAACCTTTGTCTTGATAGTTAGGTAACATTCCTATTGAGTGTAAATAAAACATTGTTTTTCCATCAGGTCTTAAAAGGGTTCTGTTGCAAAGTTTTAAATAAAGAATAAAATCCCTTACGGTATCTATGATTTAAGCTGGGATTCCCAATAATACCTTGATTTCAGTACAGACCGAAAACCCGAAGAGAGTGCCTTCTTTTCGGGTTTTCTTATATAATCCTCGGATGGCTTCCATGCCTTTAATCGTTGTAGAGGCAGTGCGTAAACTTCGATAGAATTTATTGCGTCTCTTTACTGGACGATGGTCTTGTTCAATCAAATTATTCAGGTATTTAATGGTACGATGTTCTGTCCCTTGATAAAAGCCGTATTCTTTTAGTTTCTTAAAGGCACTTGTAATAGAGGGGGCTTTATCTGTGACTACAACCTTCGGTTCATCAAACTGCTTCACTAACCGCTTAAGAAAAGCATAGGCTGCTTGTGTGTCCCGTTTTTTACGTAACCAAATATCCAAGGTTAAACCATCTGCATCGATGGCTCGATACAAATAATGCCATTTTCCTTTAATTTTGATGTACGTTTCATCCATTTTCCATGAATAAAAGGATTTTTTATTTTTCTTTTTCCAAATTTGATAGAGTAGTTTGCCATATTCTTGCACCCAACGATAAATCGTCGTATGAGAAACGTTAATGCCACGATCATATAAGATTTCTTGAACTTCACGATAGCTAAGGTTATAACGAAGATAGTAGCCCACGGCTACAATAATCACATCCTGCTGAAATTGCTTTCCTTTAAAATGATTCATCGTCATTCCTCCTGCTATCTTTTTCTATTATTCTACCTTATTTGATAGTAGATTTAAAACTTTGCAACAGAACCGAAAATAAAATGTTGTCAAAAAAAGAAAAGAAGAAGCTTCAAGATTTAGTTTCAAACAATTCAAAATTTCATTACATGCTAACAGACCGAGTAAGACAAGACGTAAAATACTATATCGTTCAATGCAAAAGTTTAGAGAAGGCTAAAGAAGGTTTTGAAAAATTATCGTACTTGCTAAGTTTGTTTGAAACTAATGAACGCCCTGAATGGTACACCTTGAGCGATTTAGAAAATGATAAAAAAATGATTGAACTACTAGAAAAACGGTCAGCATATAATTAAAAAAAGAAAGGGAGTTTTAATGTGAACATTCAAACAGTAAATATAGACGGAAATCTGCTGAAAGTAATTAGAGCGAAGTCAACGAAAATGAAAGGAATAGACAATAACAAACCCTATGACTTTGATTTATATGAAATTGAAGCACGCTCACCATTAGCAACAAGAGAATTAAGTTTGATTGTCGATTTTATTAATAAAGAAGTATCAGGCGATATTGTAGCTTTTGGAAGCTGGTACGATTTAGACCAGTCAACCGTAATAGACCTACTAAGACAATTGATAGAAGTCAATCAGCTTTTAAGACCGATAGAATTCATGGCACAATAAAAGCAAGAGGGGCAAATCCTCTTGCTTTTATTGTGCTTGTGTATCGATTTCTCTATATTCATTATACCGTTCTCGGTATCTCTTAAAAGTGGTACGATTAATACCCGTTTTCCCTTCGATAGCCTTATCGCTCAAACCCTCTCTATATAACTCAAAAGCATGCTGTAATCGATCATCATTCAAGCTATATTTGCGTTTTCTTCCTTTATACCTTCCATTTTCTTTAGCAATCTTTATGCCTTGTACCTGTCGCTCTTTAATCTTTTTTCGCTCTGCTTCCGCTTGGTATTTATAAAGTTCAATCACTAGGTTATTGATCAAGCGTCTTAAATTTTCGTCCTCTATCCCATTCATAGAGGGTAGATTTAAGACTTCCAGCGTTGCTCCTTTTTGTTGAATCATATTCATCATATCGGTTAGTTCTTGATTATTCCGGCCTAATCGATCTAACTCTGTGACAACAACAATGTCGCCTTCACGTATATAGTTTAGCATGGCTTCTAAACCATGACGTTCGATAGACTGGCCACTGATTTTATCTGAAAATAGCTTAATAACGCCTGCTAATTTTAACGCTTTAAGTTGTCTGTCTAACTTTTGACCTTTGCTACTCACTCGTGCATAACCTATTTTACTCATGGTTTTAGAACGAACTCCTTCTCTATGTCTTTTTAAATGATTTTTCAGTATGAATCGACCATAGTAATCAAATTTAGAAGTCCATATTTTCTTTTAATCGATAAACTACCCATTACATTCATCTGAAATTGCCTTAGAATCATCCTCTGAGATCTCAAATTTTAGATTTTGTTATTGAACAACTCTATTGAACACTTACAAACCTTATTATATCAAAGACTAATTTCTGTTCAATAGAGTGTACTCTATTGATACAATAGTAGAAGGCTGATAGAATCAGTGTTATGGGTGTCTCATAAGACTTGTCTCAAAAACGAGGTGATATTTTGCGGAAAATTGGTTATATACGTGTCAGTTCGGCTAGCCAAAATCCTTCAAGGCAATTTCAGCAATTGAACGAAATCGGAATGGATATTATTTTTGAAGAAAAAGTTTCCGGATCAACAAAGGATCGTGAGCAACTTCAAAAAATGTTAGAGGATTTACAGAAAGGTGACATTATTTATGTTACAGACTTAACTCGGATTACTCGAAGTACGCAGGATTTATTTGAATTGATTGATATAATACGAAGTAAAAAAGCAAGTTTAAAATCAATCAAGGATACATGGCTAGATTTATCAGAAGATAATCCATACAGCCAATTCTTAATTACAGTTATGGCTGGGGTAAATCAGTTAGAACGAGATCTTATACGTATGCGACAGCGTGAAGGGATTGATTTGGCTAAGAAAGAAGGGAAATTTAAAGGTAGGTTAAAGAAATATCATAAAAATCATGCAGGAATGAATTATGCAGTAAAGCTATATAGAGAAGGAAAAATGACTGTAAATCAAATTTGTGAAATTACAAATGTGTCAAGAGCATCGCTATATAGGAAGGTATTAGAAATAGACAATTAATGAAGAAGAGCTATTTTAAAGTTTTTTTGATTTATCCGCATTATAAAATAAATTAGTTTCTTTCAAAGGGAGTTAAGAAAATGATCATTTCATTAATTGCTGCAATTTCAAGTAATTACGTAATCGGCAAAGATAAGGATATACCATGGAAGATTCCTGGTGAACAGGTTCGATTTAAGGATTTAACTATGGGTAAATCAGTAATTATGGGTAGAAAGACATTTGAATCTATTGGTCAGCCACTGCCGAACAGAAAGACAATTATTATCTCAAAATCTAAAGATATTAATTATAATAATTGCCTGACTGTAGAATCGTTAGAGAGGGCTTTTAATTTACTACAACAAGAAGATGAAATTTTTATTGCAGGTGGTGGAGAAATATATAAGGAATCGTTACCATTTGCCGATAGAATATATTTAACTATTATCGAAAAGGAATATGAAGGTAATATCTTTTTTCCAATGTTTAATAAAGATGAGTTTGAAATCACCTATCAACAAAAAGTAGAAGGGTTTATACCCTATACATATTTTACATACGAAAGAAAAAATAAAGGAGAGCAAATCAAATGAATATTATAAACGTATTAGATAAGGGCTATGTTCGCCTTGTAAATCATATGGGTTCAGATTTAACTGTAGTAAACTCTGCAAGAGTTTCTTATGCAAAAGAATCGAAAGAACTGAACGATAAAGATGTTAAGTTAATTAAATTTCTTGCTAGAGAAGGCCATACTTCTCCATTTAGACATGTAATCGCACAATATGAAGTGTATGCACCACTAATGGTGGCCAGACAATGGTGGAAGTATGTCATTGGTTCCTCTCATCAAGAGGGTACAGGAGATAGTTTTGATGCCTGGAATGAATCAAGTCGAAGATATATTACAGAAGAGCCTACATTTTATATTCCCTCAAGTAAAGAATGGAGAAGTAAACCCAAAAATTCTAAGCAAGGTAGTGGTGAAATAGTTACGTTGGAAATTGGTGATAAATACACCAGGGATCTTATGGCATATGTTGACGAAGGAATAGCCAAATATGAATCAGCTCTAGAAGATGGAATATGTCCAGAACAAGCGAGACTATTCCTTCCTGCTTATGGAATGTATGTACGTTGGTACTGGACGGCATCCTTACAGTCAGTTTGTCATTTTTTAAATCAAAGATTAGAACATGATGCTCAAAAGGAAATCCAAGACTATGCAAAGGCTATTCTTGAATTAAGTAAACCATTATATCCAAATGCTATAGACGAGCTTATGAAAAATATATAATGAATGTGCTAAAAAGCTCAAATTCTATTTTGCTAAGAATTTGGGCTTTTTATATTTGGATATCCTTAACGTTGTAAATCCGCATTTTCCTGACGCTACCCCAGAATGCAAAAACACATTTTCTTAAGTAATTAAGAAAATGTGTTTTATAAACGAATATGATTGTTATCCAATTAAATCTCTTTTTCGATATCCTATATATCCTAAAACGATAAATATAATACCAATTATAGTTAAGGTTATAAAAGTTATAACATCAAAATTGTCTTTTGGCATTTGTGGAAGCCAATTCAATATAGCTGTTTTTGAAAACCATTCTGGTAAATCTAAAGTGTTGCCGAAGTAATTGATTGCAAAATTATAACCAAGATAAGCATAAGCTAATTTTCCGAGCTTTGGCGCCCAGCCAATAGCTAAGGCAGCAAGACTAATGAAAAATAATATAGCAGGTAAAAAATTGTAACCGGCAGCAAGGAAATTAGTGATTTCTAGCTCACCATGGCCTTCCATCGCATTTATCCCTATCATGCCAAGACTTAGTGTAGCCACTAAGACACCTAAAATACTACTTAAAAATGCTAATCCAATAGTGTTCCAATATACGTTACTGCGTGTCACTTTAGTAGGGTATATTTGGCTGAGACGAAGTTTACTTTCTTCTGAAAATAGTTTATTAACAATTACAATTGGCAATATTCCAACCAAACTAACTAGAACTATCATTATTGTACTTGTGAAAGAAGCTTCAATTGAAACATTAGAATTAGAAAACATTTGTTTCATCATTTCGTTACTTTCTAAGAAAGTCTGCATGTCTCCATAAATGGAGCCATAAGCCATACCCATAACCATAAATGCAATTAACCAGCTAATGATGATACTTTTATTAATTTTATATAATAGGCCATGGATAGATAATAATGATTTTTTGGCGCGCGCTCTTCCTTTTTTTTCAGGAATATAGCTTGCCCCCATGTCGCGTGCACCTTCAAGTATGATTGCAATAACAACTACAATAATACTAAATAAGAAAGCTATCACTATAGGAATCCAATTATTATCTGTAAAAGGGTACGTGAGATATGTCCAACCGAGAGGATTAATATTAGATAAATCAATGTTGGATACGTCTGTACCAGCACGGATAATATATAGCAAACCTACAATGCTAAGGGATGCTCCAGTTGCGGATGAAGAAGTTGGCATGATTTGAGACATAACAAGGGCAATGCTTGCTCCCATAATGCCTGCCATTCCTATTGTAATTCCAAAGAGTAGAGCCCCTTGTATAGAAATAGTTTCTACACTAAAACTGATCATCATTACAAAAATAAGCACCGCTATTACCACATTGACTAACACTATTTCCATTATTGCGGCAAGTGAATTTGCTTGTCGACCAATTTGAAATGACCGTACTAATTCTGTAAGTCCTAATTCTTCTTCTTTACGCGTATGACCAACCACATGTAACATAGATACTATAATTGCAAAAAGACCACAAAATAGTAGCATTTCATGTGCATACATCGCGCCTACAGTATAATCTGTCGCTGTTTCGACTGGCGTGGGTCCTACCATAGAAATCATCGCAGGATTTTGTAACGTTTCAAACATACCAAGTAATCCTTTTCCTTGGGCTATTTCTTTAAAAGCTGGAACAAAGCCTGCAGAAAATAAAACAATGCTTAGAATCCATATAATTAATTTTTTCCAATCACGCTTTAGATATTGTAAGAAAAGCGTGCTCCAACCAGCAAATTTTTCATGCATTTTAAATCTGCCTCCTTTCAACTATTTAATTTTCATAATGACGAATAAATAAATCTTCGAGAGTTGGTGGTGTAGATTCAATTTTTTTAACGCCTAACTTTACTGCTTCATTTAAAATATAATTAATTTGTTTATTATCCGCAGAAAATGTCGCTTGATTATTATCTTGTTTAAAATCATATACACCTTCTACTTTAGATAAATTAGCCACATCTGTCTCAGTTTCTATCATTATCGTAGAACGTGTTAAATGTCTTAATTCATTGAGTGTGCCACTTTCTACAATTTCACCTCTGCGAATAATAGCCACTCTATCAGCTAGACGTTCCACTTCACTTAAAATATGTGAAGATAATAAAATAGATTTTCCGTTATTTTTAATTTTTTCAACCTCTTCTTGAAATACAACTTCCATTAATGGATCTAGACCAGAGGTCGGTTCATCAAAAATATATAAATCTGAGTCTACTGATAAAGCTGCTATCAAACCGACTTTTTGACGATTACCTTTTGAATATCCTTTAGCTTTTTTCTTAGGGTCTAGTTCAAAACGTTTAATTAAACCATCTCGTTTTTCAATATCTCCATTGCCATGTAATTTCATAAATAAATCTATAATTTCTCCGCCTGTCAAATTCCCCCATAAGGCAATATCTCCTGGAACATAAGATATACGTTTATGAATTTCAAGACTTTCTTTCCATACATCTTTACCGAAGATTTCTACATCACCTGCATCACGTTTAATAGCACCTAATAATATACGCAGGGTAGTAGATTTTCCAGCACCATTAGGACCTATAAATCCTAAGACTTCCCCTTTATTTATTGTAAAAGATACGTTGCTTAGAGCTTTAAAATTACCAAACTTTTTCTGTAAATTATTAATTTTTACAACTTCCTCCATAATATTGAAGCCTCCTTTTGAAGTATTTGATTCTTTTTAAACTTCGTCTTCCTTATAAAAACTATGTTTTAATATTTGAGCGTAAATGTTCCATTCTTTAAGGTATCGTTCGCCAAAATTAGAAAGGTTTTCAAAAGAATTGATTTGTTGAAGTCCTTTTTGTCCAAAGCCGTACATTGTCCAATTAAGAATTTCAATTGCTTTGTCGATATCTATATCATCACGAAATTTGGAATAGTCGATATTAGCATATATTTTTTGCCTTCCATCTTCATATATACGAGAAACATGTTGTTCAATGATAGATTTGATTTCTAGTGATTCTTCTTCAATTGTAGATTTTAGAAAATCAAAAATTTCAGGGTGATTTTGTTGGACGTATAACTTTTGTAAACCAATATTCTCAATTCTATTAAATAAATCTGTTTCACTTAAATCAATTTCTTCATACATATTCTCTAAAATTTGAGTGCTATAACTAATCAAATAACAATAAAGCTCCTTTTTACTGTTAAAATAATTAAACAATGACCCTTTAGATATATGTGCTTGTTTCACGATTTCATTTGTTGATGCCTTGTCAAAACCACTTTTTATAAACTCTTTGATTGAGGCATTCACAATCATTTTTTGTTTATCTTTTTTCAGCTTATTAAATATACTGTTGATAAAAGCGCCCTCCTTTAACACTCAAAATTGACTAAATTGGTCATTTAAATTATATATAAATTGACCGAAGTAGTCAACATCTCTTTTATACATTTCACATCCATATTTTTTATTGACAAAGAAGGCCCTTGTATTGATAAAGGACAATATGTTATATATAAGGTCCATTCAAATATGTGCTAATTATTTTTTATTCATTTTATACATAGCCTTATTGTTAATAAGAACTTCTCAGAAACTAAGTGTTTGTAGCGCTCCAGCTATAGTTAAAAAAAGTACTTTTCCTATATTGAATCAGTATTTTAATCATCTTTTCTTATATTTTTAATTAACATAATCGATGATTATCAGAAGTTCGATTCACATAAAAAGGCACGACAAGTTCATAAACTTGTCGTGCCTTTTTAATTACAATTAGTTACCAAATAGACGACTCCAAAACCCTTTTTTAGGTTCCGTTTCTTCACTCTTTTCTTCTATATCACTATCATTGTCATTTTGATTAGATGGAACGTCTTCTCTTTGTTCTTCTTCATCTTGTGTACTTTCGTCGCTTTGACTTTCAGATATATCCTTATATTGAATCTCTGCTTCTTTAGTTTCTTCCTGATGTTGGTTAATATTTACAGGATCAGTAGTATATGTTGTTTCTTGTGCATCAACGTTTTGTCTATTGTTAGTAGATGTATCAAAGGAATAATTAAGGTGTCTTTCTTCTTCTAGTTGATTTTCTAATTTTTGAATCTTCTTATTACTCTCTAATGCCAATACTTGCTGATTCTCAAGCAATTTTGATCTTTCCTGCAACTCTTTTCTGTAGAATTCAATTGTTGTTTCATGACGACTTTCTTGTTTTTCAATTTGATCATTCAAAGTATCAATCTGATTTTTAAGGATTTCTACTATTTGAGTATCACTTTTGGATTCAACATTAATATTATCCGACTCTTTTTTTTGTTTGTCTTCAGTAGCACTTTCAAAACCATATTTCTTTTTATTTTCATTTACTCTTTGAATGATTTTTTCTATATCGGTATCTTCTTTAATAAACGAAGTGTTTTCCTGTTTTATTGTCTCTATATTCAATCGCTTAATGTTATTAAAAATCGTTTGCTTACTAACCCCTAATTCTTCACTCAACATTTTCACACTTTTCATATCATCAACCCTTTATAAAATGTTTATCAACCCTTTATAAAATATTATAAGCTTATCACGCTTAATAATAAAGCGATTAATAAATCAAAAATATAAAACTATCAATCATTTCATCAAGTATTTGTGAAGGGTTGATGGTAGTTATCAAGGGTTTACAAACCCTTTATCAACCCTTGATAACCCTACATTTTCCCTTTTATAAGCTTATTCAAAGTGCTATAATAACCTTAATACAACAAAAACCCCAACTACTGGTAATAGTCGGGGTTTGGTAATAAAACGTTGCAGCACGTTTATAAATATTTTGATATCTGTATTATATACAACTATATCATCAAAGTGCAAGCAAAAAATTTATGTGTTCTTGTAATGTTTTATTACCTCTATCCAAAATTTGAATAGGAAAGGGGTTTTTATTATGTCTAGAAAAAACATAAAAAATCAGGCCAGTCAAAATTTCTATATGTTACATAAAGTATTATTTATCAATGAAAAATATAAAAAGTTAAGTGATAGTGCAAAAGTTACCTATGCAATTCTTAATGATAGAGTAAGCTTATCTATTAAAAATAATTGGATAGATCAAAATGGAGATATATATTTTATTTTTACAAATGAAAATCTTCAAGAAGTATTAGATAAAAGTAAAAATACAATAACTAAAATTAAAAAAGAATTACAAGAAGTGGGTTTATTAGAACAAGTTAAAACTGGATTTAATCGACCAAACAAACTATATCTTCATGAAATTGAAACAAATATAAATATTGAAAAAGAAATACAAAACAGCACTTCAAACAATGATGAATCAAGTGATAGCAAGGACTCCCAAATAATGGGAGCCCAGAATCCCAAACAATGGGAGCCCAGAATCCCAAACAATGGGAGCCCAGAATCCCAAAACTTAGACCCTAATGATACTGACTTAAGTAATACTGATTATATAGAGACTGAGAATAATGATACGTATGATATGAATGATACATATAACAATTCAATAAGTCATGATCATTCGGATCATACAAATCATCAACAAACTGAATTTAATAATGATGCGCTTAAGTTCCAAGTCCTTGAAGAATTGCCGCAACAACTTCAAGGCTATTTAAGTAAATTTGAAATTAGAGAAATACGAATTATTAAAAGTGTATTACTCAAAGGGAAGAAATCATTTAATAATGCACATGATACCTATTATCGTTTAGAAGATGTTGAGTTTGAAATTATAAGTGTGTTGAAACGTTTTAAAGCGATGTTGCTACAAAAGAATGAAACCGTTGAAGCTATGCAAGGATATTTAATGCAATCGATTAAAGCTGAACTTGAAGAAATACACGCACTTAATATGCGTCGTCAAAACATGAAACAACATAATATCTTTAATCAGTAATTCAAATAATTTTACAGCAATCAAAGAAACCTCAAAATATTCGGTTAAGTCATCTGATTTTTTAACTGATGATGATGAAAGAAATCAAGAAATCGTGAATGATTTGGAAAAAGGTTTATCTCGAAAACGTATGTTGAGTTATGGTGGTTTGCTTAAACAAAAACATAAAATTTTAAATTTAGACGATGCCGAAGATGGTAATTTAATTAATACAAGTGACGAAGATAAAACAACAGACGAAGAAAAAGCACATTCAATTACTGCAATTTGGAATTTTGAAAAACAAAATTATTACTTAAAAGATTTGAAACGTTAGCTTAAAAGCTAGCGTTTTTTTATGTATTTTTGCCCCTGCGGGAACTATAGCGTTCAACCGGCATGGTTGCCCAGCTTTACTATGAAAATTTTAATTTGCATGTAGATGGGCAGTGTCTTAAAAATCAACACTGGATTTATTAGAAATTTATGTATGGTTTATCTGCAAAATAAAAATCATAAAGTTTAAGAAATTCGAAATCAGTATCAGAGATATTTTCCATTTTCATAATTTGAATTGTTTTTCTAATTCTTTGGTCGTTTGGAATATCACATAGATCAGAAATTTCTTGTGATGTTTTATCAAATACTGAAAATGTAAATTCAAAGTTTATTGTCATAAAGAACACCTCTTATTTGGCTCATATTTGCGTTTTAAGAAATAAAGACGATTATACAGATATAAAACTATATAAATTTAGAGTTCGCTCTAAATACCCCCTTAAAATGCAAAATAGATATATTAGATTATCAAACGCAAATATGATTTTAGAACGACACCTTTTAGGTGTGTAAGTGCGCCCTTGGATATATAAAATAAAAAGCCAATCCACATAAAAATGGATTGGCTTTTGCAAAGTAGATTATAAAAAACTACTGTTAATAAGCGCCTAAACGTTATAGCCATATTATAACAAGAACACGCATTTATGCCGAGAAAATTTATTTATGTTGAGAAGAACCCTTAACTAAACTTGCAGACGAATGTCGGCATAGCGTGAGCTATTAAGCCGACCATTCGACAAGTTTTGGGATTGTTAAGGGTTCCGAGGCTCAACGTCAATAAAGCAATTGGAATAAAGCATCTATGATTATTTAAAAATATAAGTTACAATATATTCAAAAATATTTTTGAATGAGGTGTATTATGATTCAAACGGTTGTTACTGCTGCTGTTCTTTATATTGCTACAGCAGTTGATTTATTAGTAATTTTATTAATATTTTTTGCTAGAGCAAAGACTAGAAAAGAATATAGAGATATTTATGTTGGTCAATATTTAGGGTCTATTATTTTAATATTAGTTAGTTTGTTTTTAGCTTTTGTATTAAATTATGTTCCAGAGAAGTGGATATTAGGTTTATTGGGTTTAATACCAATTTATCTTGGAATTAAAGTGGCTATTTATGATGATTGTGAAGGAGAAAAGAGAGCTAAAAAAGAATTGAATGAAAAAGGATTGTCTAAATTAGTTGGTACGGTTGCAATTGTTACGATAGCAAGTTGTGGTGCTGATAATATTGGTTTATTTGTTCCGTATTTTGTGACATTAAGTGTTACTAATTTATTAATTACTCTGTTTGTCTTTTTAATTTTAATTTTCTTCTTGGTATTTACTGCACAAAAATTAGCTAATATTCCAGGAGTTGGAGAAATTGTTGAGAAATTTAGTCGTTGGATTATGGCTGTTATTTATATAGCTTTAGGTTTATTTATTATTATTGAAAATGACACTATTCAAACAATTTTAGGATTTATATTTTAATTTAGGGTGTGATTTTATATGAGTTATGAAAATGCTTGTGATGTGATCTGTGTACATGAGGATAAAGTTAACAATGCTTTAAGTTTTTTAGAAGATGATAAATCTAAGAAATTACTTAACATTTTAGAAAAAATTTGTGATGAGAAGAAATTGAAAATCATATTATCTTTGATTAAAGAAGATGAGTTGTGTGTTTGTGATATTTCTTTGATATTGAAAATGAGTGTTGCTTCAACTTCACATCATTTAAGGCTTTTATATAAAAATGAGGTACTTGATTTTTATAAAGATGGAAAGATGGCATATTATTTTATTAAAGACGATGAAATAAGAGAGTTTTTCTCTAAAAATCAGGAGGGTTTTTGAAACGAGTGAAACGAGTTTCTTCTTGTCTTGATACTATATAGAAATAACTCGATTTTTAAATTATAGCCATAATCCTTGATGCGTAAGGGATTATGGCTCCTTTTATAGTATCTTTTTAGTTTTTATCCTTCTTAGCACGTTGTTTTTACTTTGGAGTTATAGTATCTCTTAAAACAACAAGTATAAAAAATAAACTCCAATAAATAATTGACCCTATAGTTCCAACATCAATAACAAATATTAAAACTATATACCAAATAAGATTGATTACTATAATGAAATTAAAAATGGATCTTGACTTAGGTTTTATCATTTTTATCTTCACCATCTTTTATTTGTTTTCTTGATTCATAAATATTGTAATGTGGCTTTTAAATATAAAGATAAATTAAACCAAAACTAAAATGATCAATATTAAACCCAAAATACCAAGTATCCAACCACTCTTTTTCTTTTTCAAAATTTCTGGGATAGATGCGATTGTAAATGCTATAAGAGAAAATAACATAGGTAAATCGCTATTATCCGAAAGTATAACCATATAAAAAATGGCGATAATTAATAATATAGCAACTAAGATATTAATCGCTTTAGTTAAAAAACTATATTTTTCTTCTTGTTTCAAAAAATCATCTTCGATGTTTAATATTCTTCAAAATTTTCTAAGATATATAAGCAGCTAATTGCTTATATATAACTATATTCCAAGTAAAGATAGAACATATAAAATAAAGAAAAGACCAAAAAAGATCGTTAATATAACACGTTTCTCTAAAGTATATGCTAAGGAGCCCATACCAAAAGCTATAGCTATTAAAATATCATTAGTTTTTTCAAGAGGGCTTCCACCATAAAAATAATCAATTATTAGACGAAATATAAACAATAATATAGCTAATATTACAAATACCCCACCTAAAATTTTAAAATTACTCGTTAGTTTCGTTATTAGTTTTGTTCATTTTATAACCTCTTTTAAAACTATCAATTTTGAAAACTAAATCCATGTTGCTAAAATTACTATCTAAATTAACTTATTAATTGTTAGTCAATATGACTCAAAAATATTTAAATTTATTTCATATGGTAAGCAATTAATGAGATTTTTTCAAAGTAATCGTAATAAATTCTTTGGTTAAAATCATATCTAGGAAATGAAACCCTATCTTGTTTATTAATTAAATTTAAATGAAGTATAAGTGTATAAAATTGAGGAATGTATGTTCTATTTTCATTAAGTAAATGACAAAATTTATGATTTTATTTTGGAAGCAGCTAGTGAAATTTTAATTTTATTTGAACCACTTTTTATATAGAAAATCTTGAATCGTTAAATTAAGAAAGCTACAAATTTGATCTATAACATCAAATTTTAAATAGGACTCATTGAAAGCAATGAGTCCTATTTTTCTTTCGGCATAATAGGTCGTTTTAAAAATTTATTAAGTGATTTTGCCAATTTTTTCGAGATAATTCTTCGTTAAGTCGTTTCATTTTTAGTTTATAAATTAGTTTTATTTTGAACACTCCTTTTGCTATAGATACATCTTAAATATAGTATAAAAATGAGTTTTTTAAATGTTCGATTCGGTATGTTTTTATATCATGTAACTAAAAAAACTATATGGATTTTATGAGCGTTTTAGAAAAAACGTAAAAATCGGTAAATATTTGGTAAGAGCATAAGGGAAATTTGTCCCCATTTTAAAATGGGGAATCTGGCAAAGCCAGATATTTCAAGGGATTGAGTACCTTTTAGTATGGGGGTCAAAATTTTGCTAGTGTCACACCTTTGTGACACAATATATAGTGGTTGTCACACTTTTGTGACACATTATATGTACTTTGTCACAAAAGTGTGCCACCTATTTTTTAAGAGTGAATTTTGTTTTATCGTAAAAAAGACTTAGCAATATTGATATAATATAGCGTGAAAATGTAAGCATAAGATTTTAATTTTTAAATCATAGGTCATGCTAATTAATGGAGAAAGGTTGGGGTATTTTGGCTAACAAAGAACTGAAAATTAGAAACGTAGATAGTGAATTGCTAGATCGATTAAGTAGATTAGCTAAAGAGAAAAACATATCGAGAAATGAATTAATATTAGAAACATTAGAACAGCTAGATCCACTGGAAAGTTATCAAAAATTATATGCAGAACAATCACATCAGCAAGCACAAAATACAAAAGTTTTAAAAGAAGTTGCGAGTAAACAAGATAAAATTTTAGCATTACTTGAGTCAGTAGATTATTAAAAGCTAAAACGTTTATACATGGAATAAATACTAGAAATACATACATTTTAACCCCAAAAGGAACCTTGATTAAGGGTATAAATAAAGGTATAAAAGATAAGAATTAAAAATCTATTTATATCATAATGAGGTGTGAAAAGTGAGTATAAACGATATAGAATTTTGGATGAATTTATCCGATAAACTTAAAGATGTATGGTTCTTTATTTTAATACCTGTTGTTATTAGTATTATAAAACTATTGAATAAAAATGACTTATATCAGACTCGAAATGTTGAAAAAATAAAGCTGATATTAAAAAATACGTGGCTCTTTATCTTGATGACTATTGCAGCATTGATATATTTGGTTTCGATGATATCATTCTCATTGAGTGGCTATCCTAAAGCTGAAGTTATGCAATATATATCTAAATGGGATAATATTGGTTCATTTATCATTTTAATCATTATGTACGCTATGTTATTTCCGGTAGTTACAATACCTTTTCTTGGCGAACGTAGAAATAAACGATATTTTATAGAAAAGAATAATAACGATATTGTAGAAAGAGAAATCATTGACCGAGTCTATATCAATGGAAAAGATAAGTTAATTTTAAAAGACGGCAAGGGTCTTCAAACTGAAAAGAATGTTACAGATGTAGATAATTTAACGTTCAAAACAGAAGACAAAAAATCATGGATAACGATGGAAGATATACAAAGTCTCTTTTTAAAATTGAAAGATGGAAGTAAAAAAATGAGAGTTTTCATTTTTATTTTTATATGTAGTATTCCAACAGTGTATTTAGCTTGGAATGTACCAAACGTAATTGATATGTTCAAGAAATTATAGTATTGGACAGATACATTTATGTGTATTGGTTTATTTACTTTGTCATTAATACTTATTATAGAATTATATTATGTTGGCTTCATTGTTTATGAGATCCTATTTAAAAGAAGCTAATGTTAACTTATTAAAAAGTGGGGCGTGTAAGTTACACAAATGTAATTAACACATATGTAACTTACATTTGTGTATAAAATACATATGAGGACTCTAAAATACTATTATAATAGTAAAAAATAGCAATCTAACATATATTTTGGTAAGTAACTAGAAGCTATTTAAACTTATAAGTTTAAAATACAAGCCGTTTTTTTAAATTCCTATAAATATATAAAATGCATACATTATATTTGTATAACTACTACATGCATATTGTATGCAAATAATTAAAATTTGGATGTGTAAATTACACAAATATAATTAACACATGTGTAATTTACATTTGTGTACAAAGCATATATAAGAAATACAGGTTAATAAAATGGTAGATAGCAGTAACTTAATACCTTTTTACGATACATTCTAAGAAATCAACTTTCCTATTATGTTATAAATGTTTTTCATAATTCAACTTATCGGAAGTGCATATCCTTCAAAAGATACAGATGGTATAATAATGGAGTCGCCTTAACTTCCATAGGCGAAATTACTATGGAAGGAGGTGAGCATCTGTGGACTTTTTATTCGTAACGGTTATTGCACCTGTGGTAACTGGATGTATTGTAGCTTGGTTTACCCATTGGTTAAACCAACGCAATAAATAGGCGACTATCCATATCACATAAAGAGCCCCAACCTACGGCAATAGGTTGGGGCTCGGTGTATATCTATGGACTTTCTATTCGTTATTTGTATTATAACATCATAGTGGATGGGAATGCAAAATCATTAAATTGATATACTATTAAAGGTTCTGTTGCAAAGTTGAATTTATAGTATAATTTTAACAAAAAGGAGTCTTCTGTATGAACTATTTCAGATATAAACAATTTAA
>NZ_JAESMB010000023.1:0-2189 GCF_017892945.1 Staphylococcus sp. GDX8P114P-2
ACCCTGACATGATAAATTAGTGGTTAGCTATATTTTTTACTTTGCAACAGAACCTTTAAAATTTTGTAGCATTTCTAATACTAGCGCTTATTTTTTCTCTTTTTTGTGGTTCTAACTGATTAATTTTATCAATGAAATTATTTTCAAACTCTTGATTAAAACTAAATTCTTTCAATGGTAAATCTTCTCTTATTGCGTTTCTCCCATTAGATTTATAGAAAATATTTTTAATTCTTATAAAGTTCGTTTCTATAAATTCAACAAATTCACTATCACCTAAACAAACCAATTCACTTAGTACTTTTTCAATTTCTTTATTTTGTAAATGATCATAATATTTAACATAAGCCCAATATATAATTCGAGGGTGTTCTGTATCTTGAATATTTGAAAAACTAAGTTCTTTTAATATCCCATCTATCATTTCAACCTTATTCTCAATATCAATATATTCAATATCTGGAATTATAAGTTCAATAATGAGTATTTTTTGAGAAGCATCTAATTCCCTATTATTCAGTGCTATCTTTTCACATTGCTTATTTTTATCTATCTCCAAGGTCATTTCTAATCTTTCACTTAAACTATATAATAATTCATCTACATATGGACTCGTAAAAGAACTAATTCCAGAATTACTGTGTTCTCCATAAAATTTATAATGAACTAATTTAATCATTTCTTTTACATAAGCTTCAACACTTTTAAGTATTTGTTCTTCTATAGCTTTACGTTTAAACATTTCAAAGAATCTTATATAATCTTCCTCATTAAAGCTGTTAATTTGTTTCAAGCCTTCATCTTTATCTTTTTGTAAATACTCTTCCAACATGTCTTCGTTGACTTGCGTACTTTCATTAGATTCAATTTTATATAACGAAAAATTTTTTTCTTTAGTAATACTCGGATATTTCATACCTGAATCATTACCATGATTAAAAAGATTGAAAATAAAATCTATAATATTAGAATCATCATTTATATTCGCTTCCAGTAATTCACTTCTTAAACGTTGCTTTTTTTCATCCTCTATCGAAACAGTGTTGTACGTTAATTTAATAGATTTATTAGTAATAATTTCATAAATTTGATTATGAAAAATAAATATATAACATAGAGCTAGTGATTCACTAGCATTAAAATTTCTATTTTGCTTATATTTATAAGTATTTTTAAAACGGTTAAATAGTTGTTTAGATTCTCTAATTGTCCTATTTTCTCTAATAAATTGACCTCTTATTCTATTAATTATAAGTCTATCTGCATCTGTGATATCTTGGTATTTCACTATAGTTTCTAGATCGCTTTCAAAAATATTCCATATATTGTGAGGCTTGTACTTTTCTGGCATGTTTTCTATATTTTGCAGTATCTTTTGAGTGAAAATATCATTTGGATTTTCTACTATTCTTTTATACTCCCCTACAACAATTATTAATGCATTCTCGAATGAATTAATATCTGACATTTTTTGAAAAAGTATATTTCTTTGAAGTTTATCTACTCTATCAAAATCATCTATTATAAATATTAGCTTACGCTTTTTTATAAATTTTTTTACTTTATTTCTACATTTATCTTCAATATCATAAGTGTCCTTAAAATAACTCAAAGCACTATTTATTATAAACAGTGCTAGCCAAATCAATAATATGTTCACTGTTATAAGGTTCTCTTTTCCTTTTAAAAAGAATGGAATAAACTGAATTAATGCTATTATAATGGATAATATAATTGCCCATACCAGTGGTTTATGTCTTAAATAAAAGTATTTCCATGGATGTAATTTTGAAAATATATCACTATAAAAATTTTCACTGTTATTTTCCTTCCATGCATTTAGCCATATAAATTCCCTTTTATTCTTTTTTTCCTTCCTTAATTCTACATCTTCCTCAATTAAGTTTAAAAAACTAGTTTTACCTATCCCCCATTTACCATTTAACAAAACTGAACCTTCATAGTCAGAAAAAATATATCTGTTTATAAATCTTATTACATCAGTACTTAATTTTAATTTATCTTGTTCAGAATTTTTTATTTCAATATCTGCTTTTATATTTATCATTCCCAACATTTCAAATTTTTGGTTCTGTTGCAAAGTTGAATTTATAGTATAATTTTAACAAAAAGGAGTCTTCTGTATGAACTATTTCAGATATAAACAATTTAACAAGGATGTTATCACT
>NZ_JAESMB010000024.1:0-906 GCF_017892945.1 Staphylococcus sp. GDX8P114P-2
AGCGAATTGAATTAATAATAAGTTAATAGATTTACATTAGAAAATGAAAGGGGATTTTATGCGTGAGAATGTTACAGTCTATCCCGGCATTGCCAGTCGGGGATATTAAAAAGAGGGTTCTGTTGCAAAGTTGAATTTATAGTATAATTTTAACAAAAAGGAGTCTTCTGTATGAACTATTTCAGATATAAACAATTTAACAAGGATGTTATCACTGTAGCCGTTGGCTACTATCTAAGATATGCATTGAGTTATCGTGATATATCTGAAATATTAAGGGAACGTGGTGTAAACGTTCATCATTCAACGGTCTACCGTTGGGTTCAAGAATATGCCCCAATTTTATATCAAATTTGGAAGAAAAAGCATAAAAAAGCTTATTACAAATGGCGTATTGATGAGACGTACATCAAAATAAAAGGAAAATGGAGCTATTTATATCGTGCCATTGATGCAGAGGGACATACATTAGATATTTGGTTGCGTAAGCAACGAGATAATCATTCAGCATATGCGTTTATCAAACGTCTCATTAAACAATTTGGTAAACCTCAAAAGGTAATTACAGATCAGGCACCTTCAACGAAGGTAGCAATGGCTAAAGTAATTAAAGCTTTTAAACTTAAACCTGACTGTCATTGTACATCGAAATATCTGAATAACCTCATTGAGCAAGATCACCGTCATATTAAAGTAAGAAAGACAAGGTATCAAAGTATCAATACAGCAAAGAATACTTTAAAAGGTATTGAATGTATTTACGCTCTATATAAAAAGAACCGCAGGTCTCTTCAGATCTACGGATTTTCGCCATGCCACGAAATTAGCATCATGCTAGCAAGTTAAGCGAACCCTGACATGATAAATTAGTGGTTAGCTATATTTTTTACTTTGCAACAGAAAAAA
>NZ_JAESMB010000025.1:0-3395 GCF_017892945.1 Staphylococcus sp. GDX8P114P-2
TTCGCCTCGTTTCTACTTTTATAATAAAGACCTTGCGGTCTAGATAGTATATTTTTCACATAAAAAAAGAGACCTCTCGGTCTCGGCTCATCGCATCCTATAATTGCCTGGCAACGTCCTACTCTAGCGGGATGTAAATCCAACTACCATCGGCGCTAAGGAGCTTAACTTCTGTGTTCGGCATGGGAACAGGTGTGACCTCCTTGCCATTGTCACCAGACAATGTATGTGAATGTAAGTTATACATTCAAAACTAGATAGTAAGTAAAATAACTAAACCAAGTAAAACCTATTAAAATTGATTAAGTCTTCGATCGATTAGTATTCGTCAGCTCCACATATCACTATGCTTCCACCTCGAACCTATTAACCTCATCATCTTTGAGGGATCTTATAACCGAAGTTGGGAAATCTCATCTTGAGGGGGGCTTCATGCTTAGATGCTTTCAGCACTTATCCCGTCCATACATAGCTACCCAGCGATGCCGTTGGCACGACAACTGGTACACCAGAGGTATGTCCATCCCGGTCCTCTCGTACTAAGGACAGCTCCTCTCAAATTTCCTACGCCCACGACGGATAGGGACCGAACTGTCTCACGACGTTCTGAACCCAGCTCGCGTACCGCTTTAATGGGCGAACAGCCCAACCCTTGGGACCGACTACAGCCCCAGGATGCGATGAGCCGACATCGAGGTGCCAAACCTCCCCGTCGATGTGAACTCTTGGGGGAGATAAGCCTGTTATCCCCGGGGTAGCTTTTATCCGTTGAGCGATGGCCCTTCCATGCGGAACCACCGGATCACTAAGTCCGTCTTTCGACCCTGCTCGACTTGTAAGTCTCGCAGTCAAGCTCCCTTATGCCTTTACACTCTGTGAATGATTTCCAACCATTCTGAGGGAACCTTTGAGCGCCTCCGTTACTCTTTAGGAGGCGACCGCCCCAGTCAAACTGTCCATCTGACACTGTCTCCCACCATGATCAATGGTGCGGGTTAGAAATCCAACACAGCGAGGGTAGTATCCCACCAACGCCTCCACGTAAGCTAGCGCTCACGTATCAAAGGCTCCTACCTATCCTGTACAAGCTGTGCCGAATTTCAATATCAGACTACAGTAAAGCTCCACGGGGTCTTTCCGTCCTGTCGCGGGTAACCTGCATCTTCACAGGTACTATGATTTCACCGAGTCTCTCGTTGAGACAGTGCCCAAATCGTTACGCCTTTCGTGCGGGTCGGAACTTACCCGACAAGGAATTTCGCTACCTTAGGACCGTTATAGTTACGGCCGCCGTTTACTGGGGCTTCGATTCGTAGCTTCGCAGAAGCTAACCACTCCTCTTAACCTTCCAGCACCGGGCAGGCGTCAGCCCCTATACATCACCTTACGGTTTAGCAGAGACCTGTGTTTTTGATAAACAGTCGCTTGGGCCTATTCACTGCGGCTTTCCTGGGCGTGAACCCTAGAAAGCACCCCTTCTCCCGAAGTTACGGGGTCATTTTGCCGAGTTCCTTAACGAGAGTTCGCTCGCTCACCTTAGAATTCTCATCTTGACTACCTGTGTCGGTTTGCGGTACGGGCACCATAATTCTAGCTAGAGGATTTTCTTGGCAGTGTGAAATCAACGACTCGAGGAATAAATTCCTCTCCCCATCACAGCTTGACCTTACGAGTACCGGATTTGCCTAATACTCAGTCTTACTGCTTGGACGTACAATCCAATCGTACGCTTCGCCTATCCTACTGCGTCCCCCCATCGCTTAAAACGAATTGAGGTGGTACAGGAATATCAACCTGTTGTCCATCGCCTACGCCTTTCGGCCTCAGCTTAGGTCCCGACTAACCCAGAGCGGACGAGCCTTCCTCTGGAAACCTTAGTCAATCGGTGGACGGGATTCTCACCCGTCTTTCGCTACTCACACCGGCATTCTCACTTCTAAGCGCTCCACATGTCCTTGCGATCATGCTTCAACGCCCTTAGAACGCTCTCCTACCATTGTCCTACGGACAATCCACAGCTTCGGTAATATGTTTAGCCCCGGTACATTTTCGGCGCAGTGTCACTCGACTAGTGAGCTATTACGCACTCTTTAAATGATGGCTGCTTCTAAGCCAACATCCTAGTTGTCTGGGCAACGCCACATCCTTTTCCACTTAACATATATTTTGGGACCTTAGCTGGTGGTCTGGGCTGTTTCCCTTTCGAACACGGACCTTATCACCCATGTTCTGACTCCCAAGTTAAATTGATTGGCATTCGGAGTTTGTCTGAATTCGGTAACCCGAGAAGGGCCCCTCGTCCAAACAGTGCTCTACCTCCAATAATCATCACTTGAGGCTAGCCCTAAAGCTATTTCGGAGAGAACCAGCTATCTCCAGGTTCGATTGGAATTTCTCCGCTACCCACAACTCATCCGCTCACTTTTCAACGTAAGTCGGTTCGGCCCTCCATTCAGTGTTACCTGAACTTCAGCCTGGTCATGGGTAGATCACCTGGTTTCGGGTCTACGACCAAATACTCAACGCCCTATTCAGACTCGCTTTCGCTGCGGCTCCACATTTGCTGCTTAACCTTGCATCAGATCGTAACTCGCCGGTTCATTCTACAAAAGGCACGCCATCACCCATTAACGGGCTCTGACTACTTGTAAGCACACGGTTTCAAGTTCTCTTTCACTCCCCTTCCGGGGTACTTTTCACCTTTCCCTCACGGTACTGGTTCACTATCGGTCACTAGAGAGTATTTAGCCTTGGGAGATGGTCCTCCCGGATTCCGACGGAATTCCACGTGCTCCGTCGTACTCAGGATCCACTCAAGAGTGTATAAATTTTCGACTACAGGATTATTACCTTCTTTGATTTATCTTTCCAGATAATTCGTCTAATTTATACATTTGTAACTCCGTATAGAGTGTCCTACAACCCCAATAAGCAAGCTTATTGGTTTGGGCTCTTCCCGTTTCGCTCGCCGCTACTCAGGGAATCGATTTTTCTTTCTCTTCCTCCGGGTACTAAGATGTTTCAGTTCTCCGGGTATGCCTTCAGACATGATATATATTCACATGTCGATAACACGACATAACTCGTGCTGGGTTTCCCCATTCGGAAATCTCTGGATCACAGCTTACTTACAGCTCCCCAAAGCATATCGTCGTTAGTAACGTCCTTCATCGGCTTCTAGTGCCAAGGCATCCACCGTGCGCCCTTAATAACTTAATCGTTTGTTTAAATCAAACATTGTTTCATTTAAACCCAAAATGTTATTAATCTGTGAGTGTTCTTTCGAACACTAGCGATTATTTGTTTTGAATTCAAGCTTTTTCAAACTTTAATTCACTCGGTTTTGCTTGGTAAAATCTATATTTTACTTACTTATCTAGTTTTCAATGTACAAT
>NZ_JAESMB010000025.1:3428-5044 GCF_017892945.1 Staphylococcus sp. GDX8P114P-2
TTTTCAACTTCGTAGAAGTTGTTCCGAATATATCCTTAGAAAGGAGGTGATCCAGCCGCACCTTCCGATACGGCTACCTTGTTACGACTTCACCCCAATCATTTGTCCCACCTTCGACGGCTAGCTCCATAAATGGTTACTCCACCGGCTTCGGGTGTTACAAACTCTCGTGGTGTGACGGGCGGTGTGTACAAGACCCGGGAACGTATTCACCGTAGCATGCTGATCTACGATTACTAGCGATTCCAGCTTCATGTAGTCGAGTTGCAGACTACAATCCGAACTGAGAACAACTTTATGGGATTTGCATGACCTCGCGGTTTAGCTGCCCTTTGTATTGTCCATTGTAGCACGTGTGTAGCCCAAATCATAAGGGGCATGATGATTTGACGTCATCCCCACCTTCCTCCGGTTTGTCACCGGCAGTCAACCTAGAGTGCCCAACTAAATGCTGGCAACTAAGTTTAAGGGTTGCGCTCGTTGCGGGACTTAACCCAACATCTCACGACACGAGCTGACGACAACCATGCACCACCTGTCACTTTGTCCCCCGAAGGGGAAAACTCTATCTCTAGAGTGGTCAAAGGATGTCAAGATTTGGTAAGGTTCTTCGCGTTGCTTCGAATTAAACCACATGCTCCACCGCTTGTGCGGGTCCCCGTCAATTCCTTTGAGTTTCAACCTTGCGGTCGTACTCCCCAGGCGGAGTGCTTAATGCGTTAGCTGCAGCACTAAGGGGCGGAAACCCCCTAACACTTAGCACTCATCGTTTACGGCGTGGACTACCAGGGTATCTAATCCTGTTTGATCCCCACGCTTTCGCACATCAGCGTCAGTTACAGACCAGAAAGTCGCCTTCGCCACTGGTGTTCCTCCATATCTCTGCGCATTTCACCGCTACACATGGAATTCCACTTTCCTCTTCTGCACTCAAGTCTCCCAGTTTCCAATGACCCTCCACGGTTGAGCCGTGGGCTTTCACATCAGACTTAAGAAACCGCCTACGCGCGCTTTACGCCCAATAATTCCGGATAACGCTTGCCACCTACGTATTACCGCGGCTGCTGGCACGTAGTTAGCCGTGGCTTTCTGATTAGGTACCGTCAAGACGTGCACAGTTACTTACACGTTTGTTCTTCCCTAATAACAGAGTTTTACGAGCCGAAACCCTTCATCACTCACGCGGCGTTGCTCCGTCAGGCTTTCGCCCATTGCGGAAGATTCCCTACTGCTGCCTCCCGTAGGAGTCTGGACCGTGTCTCAGTTCCAGTGTGGCCGATCACCCTCTCAGGTCGGCTACGTATCGTTGCCTTGGTAAGCCATTACCTTACCAACTAGCTAATACGGCGCGGGTCCATCTATAAGTGATAGCAAAACCATCTTTCACTTTAGAACCATGCGGTTCTAAATGTTATCCGGCATTAGCCCCGGTTTCCCGGAGTTATTCCAGTCTTATAGGTAGGTTACCCACGTGTTACTCACCCGTCCGCCGCTAACGTCAAAGGAGCAAGCTCCTTATCTGTTCGCTCGACTTGCATGTATTAGGCACGCCGCCAGCGTTCATCCTGAGCCAGGATCAAACTCTCCATAAAAAATTATGATGTTTGATTAGCTCA
>NZ_JAESMB010000026.1:0-9095 GCF_017892945.1 Staphylococcus sp. GDX8P114P-2
ACTTTGCAACAGAACCTAAAAAATCCCCTCACTACTCGCAATAGTGAGGGGATTGGTGTATCTATGCTAGTTCCTTGTTAAATATATTATAACATCACAGTGGATGGGAATGCAAAATTATAAAATATAAATAAGTAATATAAAGGGGATGAGGCTGGCAATGAGCATTATTACAAGAGATAACGAAGAAACAGTTATTGCTATTTTGAAATTTGTACATCCAAATTACGCAGAAGACTTTGAAAACAGCAAATTATACTTCAATGACCTTCAAAGATTTCATAAAATTGAACATAATGAAATAGGAGATAATCTAGAAGGAGTCATTTCAAGCAAATTAGGAAATAAGTATAAGCCAAATGATGAAGTAGAGATGTATATCAGAAATTTAGAAGTTCCTAATTCTAAAATTCATAAAGTGACTGTGAAAGAGGTAACTTTGAAAAACACTTCAGATATAGTCAAAGAGTTTAAGATATGCTGCTTCTCAATAATAAGGCTGAAAGATTTAGTTGAGAGTGATGATGGCAAGTATAGGTTGAATCAAGATTTTATACGAAAAATGAATGGGATTGTTGATAATAGAAATATATATTTAACTATTTATTTGAAAGATTTTATAGATAAATTGGTGAGAACATTTTCGGAGAAGGATACATACTTTAAAACAGCTATTGTTGAGTATTTTGAAGATAAACACCCTCTATTCTATAAAATAGAAAATGGAGAAAGACTTATAGTTAAAGACTTTATAAATGCTAGTTTTTATAAAACCAGCAAATACTCTAGTCAAAAAGAATATAGAATTTTAACACATAAACTAGAAGAAAATAAAATTAAGATTGAAGGATTATTTGATAAATTTCATGAATTAGAAAATTTAGAACAACTTGCAATTAACTTTTATACAGAAGAAGAATATAGAAATTTAAATAAATGATTAATTTAAGTACACTCTAATCATATAATAATTTAGAAACACTATATTAAAAGGTTAGTTTATTTGAAAGTAACTTTTAAAAGGCATACTATTAAATTAACTAAAACAAGGAGGTTTTATCCATGAAAGCAGCAGTTTGGTATGGTCAAAAGGATGTACGAGTTGAAGATCGAAAATCTAAAGAGTTACAAGATAATGAGGTTAAAGTTAAAGTGTCTTGGGCTGGCATTTGTGGTACAGATTTACATGAATACTTAGAAGGCCCTATATTTATTTCAACAGACAAACCTGACCCGTTCCTTGGCCAAAAAGCGCCCGTTACATTAGGCCACGAATTTGCAGGTGTAGTAGATGATATTGGTTCTAAGGTTACAAAATTTAATAAAGGCGATCGTGTTGTCATTAATCCTACAGTTTCAAATCGTGAAAAAGAAGAAAATATTGATCTTTATGATGGTTATTCATTTATAGGCTTAGGTTCTGATGGTGGATTTGCAGAATTTACAAACGCCCCAGAAGAGAATGTTTATAAATTACCAGATAATGTTTCTGATAAAGAAGGCGCCCTTGTAGAACCGACGGCTGTTGCAGTTCAAGCAATTAAAGAAGGAGAAGTTCTATTTGGCGATACTGTTGCTATTTTTGGTGCAGGGCCAATCGGTTTATTAACAATTATAGCAGCCAAAGCAGCTGGTGCTAGCAAAATATTTGTTTTCGATTTATCGGAAGAACGACTTAATAAAGCTAAATCAGTAGGTGCTACTCATACGATAAATTCTGGTGAATCAAACCCAAGTGATATTATTAGTAAATACACTGATAATGGCGTTGATGTAGCATTTGAGGTAGCTGGTGTAGCGCCAACACTTAAATCTGCAATAGATGTTACTAAAGCAAGAGGTATTGTTGTTATAGTTTCTATATTCGGCCATCCTATTGAATGGAATCCAATGCAATTAACGAATACAGGTGTAAAACTTACTTCGACGATTGCTTATACACCTACTACATTTCAACAAACAATAGACTTAATTAACGAAGGTAATTTAAAAGTAAAAGACGTCGTTACTGATGAAATTGAGTTAAATGATATTGTAGAGTCAGGATTTGAACAACTTGTAAACGATAAATCACAAGCAAAAATTCTCGTTAAATTATAATATAGGTTATAAAAACTAATGAAAGGAGAATCTTCAAATTAGAGATTCTCCTTTCATTAGTTTTCTTCCTGTGATTATTTGTTTTTACTACTTCATTTTTATTATTCTATATACAGTAGAACGACTCACTCCTGTTTGTTTAGCAATTTCTTCACCCGTAAGTTTTTGTTCATCATATAAGAACTTGATTTCTCTTTTTTTATGATCAGGTAATGAAGGTCTTCCACCTTTTCGTCCTCTTGCTCGTGCTGCTTCTAGTCCTTTTTTCGTACGTTCACTTAATAAGTTAGCTTCCAGTTCAGCAAATGCACTCATCATGGTAAAGAACATTTTGCCCATCGCATCTTTGGTTGATACGTTCATATCTATAATATGTAAATCTATGTTATTATCATCCAACCACTGGGATAACTCAATTAGTTGCTTTGTTGTACGTCCAAGCCGGTCTAGTTTATAAATAACTAAAATATCGCCTTCTCGTAAATAATCTAAACACTTATCAAGTTCCGTTCTTTTAGTTTTACGACCACTCGCTTTCTCGCTAAAGATACGTTCACAACCATATTTCTCAAGTGTATCAATCTGTCCATCAAGACTTTGATCTTGTGTTGATACACGTGCATAACCAATTTTAGCCATTTGAATACCACCTCTTTTAATCGTTTTATGGGTACTTATGAATGAAATCTAGTTCTCGATGCAAATAAACGCATCTCTCATCGTCTGAAAACTCATATTTTTTGATGATTATGATACATTGATTATAACACAAGTTTAGAAAACGAAATATGTAAGAAAAACCTCTCACTTTTTGTCACTTTCCGTTTTATATTGCATGAATTTTCCTTGTTGTATTGCAAAAGTCGTCTTATAAAATATATAAGACGACTTTTATGTTTACTTAGGTTTGAATTTTTTAATTGCTGTACCTATTTCATCTCTTACACGTTGAAATTCTGACCAAGCTTTACCAGCTGGATCATCAAAGCTCCAATGTTCTTTCTTTACGTTTGGTGGGATGATTGGACAATTCTCATCAGCGTCACTGCAAAGCGTAACAACAAGATCAGATTGTTTTAAAATATTACTATCAATCATATCAGACGTATGATTTGAAATATCAATGCTAACTTCTTTCATAGCTTCTATCGCCTTAGGATTTACGCCATGTGTTTCGATACCAGCTGAGTAAACATGCCATTCATCACCAAGTATTTGTTTGCCCCAGCCTTCAGCCATTTGGCTGCGACAAGAATTACCGGTACATATAAAGTAAATGGTTTTTTTATTCATCTCGTATTACCTTTCTTTTAGAAAATAATAAGTGTTAGATATAACCCTAACAGTGTAATAAATAAAACAGGAATCGTTATAATAATTCCGGTTTTAAAATATGTTCCCCAAGAAATTTTAACACCTTTTTGAGTAAGTACGTGTAACCAAAGAAGTGTGGCTAAAGAGCCAATTGGTGTTATTTTAGGCCCCAAATCAGATCCGATAATATTCGCATAGATCATACCTTCCTTGAGTATCCCTGTCGCTTGAGATTGACCAATCGCGATTGCATCTATTAGAACGGTTGGCATGTTGTTCATAATAGATGAAAGGAATGCAGCTACAAAGCCCATGCCCATGATACTACTAAATAAGCCGTAACTTGAAATATTTGTTAGGACATCACCAAGAAGCGTTGTAATACCTACATTTTTTAGCCCAAACACAACAAGATACATACCAATGGAGAATAAAACAATATTCCATGGCGCGCCCTTAATGACTTGTTTCGTACGCACTGCCTTAGATTTACGCGCTAATAATACGAATATTAAAGCAATAATACCGGCAATAATTGATACTGGAATGTTTATAAACTCACTTACTAAATAACCAACGAGTAATATAGCCAATACAATCCATGAAATATTGAAAAGTTTTTTGTCCTTAATAGCTTCTTTCGGTTCTCTAATATTCACTGAATTGAACTTGTTTGGAATAGATTTTCTAAAATATAACCATAAGACAAGAATACTTGCGATTAACGAGAATATATTAGGTATAATCATCTTGCTAAAGTACTCAACAAATCCAATATCAAAATAATCAGCCGAAACAATATTAACTAAATTACTAACAATGAGGGGTAATGATGTTGTATCGGCAATAAAACCACTCGCAATAATAAAAGGGAATATAGCCTTTTTATCAAAACCTAAATTACGCACCATTGCTAAAACAATCGGTGTCAGTATTAAAGCCGCACCATCATTTGCGAAGAACGCTGCTACAACTGAACCTAATAGCATGATAAAGATAAACATTTTCAAGCCATTACCCTTTGATGCTCTCACCATATGTATAGCAGACCATTCAAAGAAGCCAATTTCATCTAATATGAGTGAAATAAGAATAACTGCAACAAACGTTAAGGTTGCATTCCAAACGATGCCAGTAACTTCTAGTACATCTGAAAAGCTTACAACGCCAGTAATTATAGCGACTACAGCACCAATTAATGCAGTAATTCCAATATCTAGCCCTTTAGGCTGCCAGATAACAAAAACCAACGTTAACACAAAGATGGTGATTGCTAATATCGTCATAACTAACACTCACCTTTCTCTACTGTTTCACATATACATGGGACAGTACTGGAACTCAATAAAGTAAGTCGTGATGTAACGTCATCTAACACATCATGATTTAATTTGTACAAATTTTTATTGCCATCTTTTCTAGACGTAATTAAATTATTGTCTTTTAATACTTTCATATGATGACTTAATGTGGGTTGAGAAAAAGAAAAATGCTCTAATAAGTCACAAGCACATAATTCACCACAAGAGAGTAAATCCAATATTTCAAGACGGCTACTATCAGCAATCACTTTCAAGTATTGCGATATCTCATTATAATTCAATTTTTCTTCTCCCTTTCTACTTGAAATCTTTTATATCGTTGATAATTTTTATTGCCACCTGATAAATTATATACTTGTTTAAATCCTAAATTAATAAGTACGTTTTGTGCAGCATTACCAGTAGTTCCTTTATTACAATAAGTCACTATTGTTTGATTTTCATCTAACGTTTTTGCGTAACTTCTCAACGTTTTCAATGGGACGTTAATCGCGCCATCAACATGATCAATTTCAAATTGCTTTGGAGAACGTACATCTAAAATCAATAAATCATTATTTTGTTTTATGACTTCTTCAGGCGTTATAATCTTACGTCCTCGAGTAATATTGTGACCAATCATCCCTGTATAAATAACAGGATCCTTAGTTGTGGAAAAAGGAGGTGCATATGCTAAATCTAAATGAAATAAATCTTCTGCTTTAGCACCAAATGTTATAGCAGTGGCTAGTACATCTATTCTCTTATCTACGCCCTCATACCCAATAATTTGGGCACCGAGTAATTTAGAATTGTTTTTATCAAATATAGCTTTAATTACCATTTCTTGACCTTGCATATATTCTGGACGATTCGGTTTCACATTGTGTAATACGTCAATATCCATATCTAAATCAATAGCTTCTTTTTCGGTTAAACCTGTTTGGGCAATTGTCATATCAAATATACGGACAATACCTGTTCCTAAAATGCCTTTATGTTCTAAATTTCCACCAGTTAACCGATCTCCTAAAATACGTCCCATTTTATTTGCTGTAGAACCTAGCGGTCTATATATAGGGTTACCAGTAATTAAATTATAACTTTCTGCTGCATCACCAATTGCATATATATGAGGAATATTTGTTTCAAAATACTTATTGGTTTGTATTGCTCCAGATTCTCCAATATTAATACCAATTTCTTTAGCTAATTTAGTATTTGGTGTGACACCAATCCCAATAATGATTAAGTCTGTATCAATTAATTCGCCAGTTTTTAAGCTGACTCTATTTATCGTATGATTCTCATCATAATCAACAATGTCAATTTCATTATAGGTATATACGTTAGCTTTATCTTCAATATATTCTTGAATCATAAAACTCATATCGTAGTCTAAATGAGGCATAAAAGTGTTACGTTGAACAATTGAAGTGTTGTAATTAGATAATTGTTCTAACATCTCTAAACCAATAAATCCACCGCCAACGATTGTTATATTCTGAACATCATGGTCATTAATATAATTATAAATTGCTTTGGCATCATTAATATTTTTAACTTTAAACACATTATTATATTCTTCGCTATTTAATTGAGGGAGTTCTTTAGGCGATGAACCTGTTGCTAATACTAATTCGTCATATTTTTGAATCATCTTTTCATCATTTACTAAATTAGTAACTGTTATTGTTTGATCACTATCATTTATCTTATTCACTTCATATTCTGTATAAATATCTATATTAAAGCGTTCTTTAAACCATTTAGCATTTCGTGGCGTGAGTTCATCAATATCAGATACATTACCGCCTATATAGTAGGGGATACCACATACGGAATACGAAATATCACTATCTTTATCAAAAACGGTAATTTCAACATCTTCACTATTTCTTCTTGCTTTAGCCGCGACACTCGTACCGGCAGCAACTGAACCAATGATAACAATTTTTTTCAATATTCTAACCCTCCATAAGGTATGACAAAGTAATTATTAAGACTTTCATTTTTAATCTTGTTTATCCAAATCGATTCATCTTCTTTTTTGTTACTAAAAAGGTCATCACGTTGATTTAGCGTAACTAATGATTGATTAACGACCCACCAATTATGTCCTATATCGGCTCTATTTAAATCTTCTACTAAACGTTTAGATTCTAAATAAGGTGTTTTTTCTGCTAGTGTTACGATTATCATCTGTGTTAAATCTTGATTTTGAATTTTAGGTAATAACGTTTCAACATTACTGGTAGTTTGAGTTGATTTTTTCTTTAGTTCTTTATGGTGATTTTCACTAGAATCAAGTAACAACAAGGTATGGCCTGTAGGAGCTGTATCTACAATTACGTAATCCATGTCTTCTTGGTTCTCCATAATGTCACTAAAGGCTTTGAAAAATGCTATTTCTTCTGTACAAGGTGATTTTAAATCTTCCATAATATAATCAATATCGTCTTGTGGTGTATCATCATTCACTGTGGCTAGTACTTCTTTTTTATACTTTTCTAATGCTTGTTCTTCATCAATATAAGCAGTATTTAAATTACTTGTGGTTTCAACATTAATTTCTTTAGTAGGGTCAGTAGTTGCTAAAAGAACACGATGTCCTTTATTAGATAATGCTGTAGCTAATTGCGTTGCTACTGTCGTTTTACCAACGCCACCTTTTCCCATTGTAAATAAATATTGAACTTTACTATTTTCAATTTCATCTGTTAATTTATTGAATTGCGGATGATCTTCAACAATAAAGTCATCATTTTCAATTAAGTTATCATCATTTAATAGATTAGTTAAACTTTCTATACCTTCTTCTTTCTGCTTTTTATATGGAACGTAATAAGCATGATTGTTATTTAACCATTCAGTAAAATGATTAATGTTTTTATCTTGTTCTGATTTCATCTGACTCGAAATTAAACCGTGACTTTCTTCTATATAGTTGTTAATGATTACTTTGAATTTAGAAATTGATAGTTGTTGTAATTCTTGTTGCGCTCTTTGAATTTCATATATAGAAGAGTGGCTAGGTTTCGCAACTAACATCATGGTCGTATCGTCTTGGTTACGTAGTTTTTCAAGTGCTGAATTATATTTACCTCTATTTTCATTTAAACCCGATAATTGACCTAAGCAAGAAGCGTCATTACTCGTTGTATTTAAATAATCTGTCCATGCAGAAGGTAATTCAAGCATTCTCAAGGTGTGACCTGTTGGAGCTGTATCAAATATAATGAAATCAAATTCTTGTTCTAAAGTTTTATCGGATAAAAAATTTGTAAATTCATTAAACGCTGCTACTTCAACTGTACACGAACCACTTAACTGTTCTTTCATCTCAGAAAGCACATCTTCTGGTAGAATACCCTCATAAGGTTCTATAGATTGTGCTTTATAATCGTCTGCAGCAGCAATCGGGTCAAAATTGGCTATAGAGAGATTAGGTATAGGTTGATATTTAGTTAATTTATTAGATAATTCCATTTGAAATACATCTTGTAAATTACTAGCTGGATCAGTACTTACTAAAGCTACTTTCTTTCCATTTTCCGCTAAGTTTAAAGCAATAGAACTTGATATCGTCGTTTTGCCTACGCCACCTTTACCAGTAAAAAACAAATATTTTGTTAACTCAACATTATCTAAATTCAATTTATTTAAGTATTTAACAGCATCCATCTCCACCACAGCATCCTCCATTTCTCATCTGATTAACCGTAATAATTTCATCGGCTTCTTCTTGGGTAATATAAGTACCCGTTTTAGCTATATTGCCTTCTATAAAAGTGATTGGTAAAACTTCATTACCTTTTTCTTGAATTAAACGAATAGCTTCTTTATTTTTAATAAATTCATTCGGATTATTACTCATATTATAACGTTGAACTTCTATTTGATTTTGTTTTAAATATTCATTGATTTGGTTCGTCTTTATTAGTGTTTCATCCGGTTCTGGACCACATACGCCAGTAGAACAGCACATAGCTTCTTCGTATATTTCAATATTTAACATTAGGTTCACCTCATTAATTATTTTACTACCATAGATTAGCATCTATATAGATTAGTGTCTATGTATTGATTTGGATTTTTAAAATTTAACTTAATTTGAGTTTCTAATAATATAGTTAGGAAGAAAATATTTTTACTATTGCTGTGGAGCATGTCTAAGTTTATGTGAAATTATAGTTTTTTAATCTTGCAATAATGTATATATTGATTTATAGTTAATATATCAAAAAAAGTTGATGTATTAATTATAAAATTAAATAGTTAATAAGAAGGCGTACTTGATTGCGAGTAAACCACTTAAGCACTTTATCTATTGGTTACTTTGTAAGTTATTTAAATCTTGTTATGTTATCAAGAGAAGTC
>NZ_JAESMB010000027.1:0-53213 GCF_017892945.1 Staphylococcus sp. GDX8P114P-2
CATTCTAAGGGTTCAGCGCCACTATAACCTAAGGCTTGTTTACGTACATACGAGTACATTGTGCTCGTACATTTTTATATTGTTCGTATATTTAATAACTTAAATATTAATAATTATTCGATGCCTCTACGCATTTTTTCTGCTAATAACGTATTATTTAACACCATAGTAATTGTCATTGGGCCTACACCACCAGGTACAGGCGTAATAGCACCAGCGATTTGTTTTACTTCTTCATAATCTACATCGCCTTTAAGCTTACCATTTTCATCTGGTGTATTACCTACATCAATAACTACAGCACCTGGCTTAACATCATCTTTAGATACGATGCCAGGACGACCAACTGCACTTACGATGATATCAGCATTTTTTAAATGTTGCTGCATATCTTTTGTTCTTGAATGCAAAATTGTCACTGAGGCATTTTTTTGTAATAGTAATTTAGATACAGGTTGACCAACGATATGACTACGGCCAATGACTACTGCATCTTTACCTTCTATATCAATATCAGCGTGATTTAATAATTCCATTATACCTAATGGCGTACATGGCACGAATGTTTGTTCATCTATATAAAGTTTACCGATATTTTCTGGGTGGAAACCGTCCACATCTTTAGCTGGATTAATGGCTTCTAAAATCTTTTGTTCACTTACTTGATCTGGTAAAGGTACTTGTACAAGAATACCACTGACACTGTCATCTTCATTTAATCGTGTTAACTCTTTTAACACATCTTCTTCAGATGTAGACTCGTCTAAATGTACAATTTCAGAAATCATACCAATTTTTTCAGCAGCTTTCTTTTTAGAGTTAACGTAACTTTGACTTGCACCATCGTTACCTACAAGTATAACTGACAGTTTTGGTGTATAACCTTTAGTTTGTAACGCTTCGACTTGATCTTTTAGACCTTGTCTATAATCTTTAGCAATTTGTTTTCCATCTAAAATTTTTGCGACCATGAAAATTTCCTCCTCTAAATTCTGAACCTCACCTTAACATTAAAACATATTAACGCTATAAAATTAAGTAAAATACGTAAATTAAATGATTTTTTGAAGTTAAAGTTCGATTTTTGATTGAAAAAGCATGATTTTGTTGTTATGCTATATCTGTAATATACATCTTAAAGTAGTAACATTTCAAATTATTGAAAGGGTGTTCAATTTGAAAGTGGCAGTAATTATGGGAAGTTCATCTGATTGGAATATCATGCAAGAAAGCTGTGCTATGTTAGAACAATTTGAAATACCATATGATAAGAAAGTAGTTTCCGCACATCGTACGCCTAAATTGATGTATGATTTTGCAACTGAAGCACGTACGAATGAGTATGATGTAATTATTGCTGGCGCAGGTGGCGCTGCACATTTACCTGGTATGGTAGCTTCTATGACGACATTACCAGTAATAGGTGTCCCAATCGAATCTAAAAGTTTAAAAGGACTAGATTCATTATTATCTATTGTGCAAATGCCAGGAGGTATTCCTGTAGCAACGACTGCAATAGGTAAAGCTGGAGCTAAAAATGCAGGTATTTTAGCAGCACGTATTTTAAGTATAAACAATAAAATAGTCCAAAAAAATTTGGAAAATTATGAAAAATCTCTTGTTGAGAAAGTGAGTGAAATGCAACGTGAACTTCAGTAACTTAAGTTTTGGTGCAACGATAGGCATCATTGGTGGCGGTCAGTTAGGCAAAATGATGGCACAATCTGCTCAACAAATGGGTTATAAAGTTATAGTGTTAGACCCTGATACAGAGTGCCCATGTCAGTATGTAGCTCATCAATTGATTAATGCGAATTATGATGATGAAGATGCATTGAATCGATTAGGTCAATTATCCGATGTCATTACTTACGAATTTGAAAATATTTCTGCACCACAATTAAAAGAATTAGTCGCAAAATACAACATTCCACAAGGGTATCAAGCTATCGAATTATTACAAGATCGTTTGTCTGAAAAACAAACTTTAAAAGAATGTGGAACACAAATTGTTCCGTTTTTATCTGTAACTTCATCTGATGAATTAATTGAAGCAAGTGAAGTGCTGGGGTATCCATTTATCGTAAAAACACGATTTGGAGGATACGACGGTAAAGGTCAAATCTTAGTGAAAGATGCGTCTTATTTAGCTGAAGTTGAACAACTTATTACACATCAAGAATGTGTCGCAGAACAATTTTTAAATCTTGAAAAAGAGGTCTCATTAACTGTAACTATTGGAAATGATAATCAAATAACGTATTTTCCATTGCAAGAAAATGAACATAGAGACCAAATCTTATTTAAAACAGTTGTACCAGCTCGCAGTGATAAAGAACAAGAGGCACGTAAGGAAGTACAAAAAATAATTAAACAAATTCATTTTGTCGGTACTTTTACAGTGGAATTCTTCATTGATAAACAAAATCACTTGTTTGTTAATGAAATAGCTCCACGACCACATAATTCAGGTCATTATTCAATTGAAGCTTGTAATTATTCACAATTTGATACGCACATTCTTGCAATTACTGGTCAAAAGTTACCTGATGACATTGAATTATTGCAACCAGCAGTAATGATGAATTTATTAGGTAAGGATTTAGATTTATTAGAAACTGAGTTTGCACATCAACCTGCATGGCATGTGCATATTTACGGTAAAACTGAGCGTAAAGCAGCACGCAAAATGGGCCATATTACAGTGTTAACAACGGACCTTGCAGCGACAGAACAACAAATGTTGAACCATTTTGAAGGGAGTAACAACTAATGACATTGCTATACGAAGGTAAAGCTAAAAAAATACATGCTACTGATACAGAAGGTATTTTACGTGTGGAATATAAAGATGAGGTTACAGCAGGGAATGGTGCAAAAAAAGATTATATCGAAGGTAAAGGACGATTAAATAATCTTATCACCTCTAAACTATTTAATTCTCTTAAACAACAAGGGTTAGAAAGCCATTTTATTGAACAAATTTCAGAGACAGAACAATTGGTACAATCTGTAGATATTATTCCATTAGAGGTTGTTGTACGCAATATTGCAGCAGGTTCAATAACTAAGCGACTAGGTTTCGATAAAGGGCATTCTTTTGAGCAACCGTTAGTTGAGTTTTTCTATAAGAATGATAAGTTAAATGACCCATTAATTACGGACGACCATGTCAAGTTGTTGCATATCGCTAATGATGATGAAATTAGCACTTTAAAAGCAGCAGCACTGAAAATTAATGAAGCATTAGTATCTATTATGGACCAAGTAGATTTACGACTTGTAGATTTTAAAATTGAATTTGGTAAAACGACAAAAGGTGACATTATTTTAGCTGATGAAATTTCTCCTGATACATGTCGTATCTGGGATAAACATAGTGATGTGAACTTCGATAAAGATGTTTATCGCGAAGATAGAGGATCAATAATAGACACTTATCAAACTTTCTTAAATAAATTGGAGGCTTTATAAAATGAAAACAATTGAATTACATGTAACTTTACAACCACAAGTATTAGACACTCAAGGACAAGCTTTAAATCGTGCTGTACATGATTTAGGCTACACGCAAGTCAACGATATTCGTGTAGGAAAATTATTATATATGACAGTAGAAGAAGCTACTGACGAAGCAGTTCACAATGTGGTAACAACATTAAGTGAAAAGTTATTTGCTAATACAGTTATTGAAGAATACAGTTATAAAGTTGTCGATGAAGGAGAGAAAGCATAATGAAATTTGCAGTGCTAAAATTTCCTGGATCAAATTGTGATAGAGACATGTATAATGCTGCTATTAAAATGGGAGCAAACGCAGAATATGTAGATTATCGAAATGAGTCACTTGCAGGTTTTGATGGCGTATTAATTCCAGGAGGATTCTCTTTTGGTGACTATTTACGTTCGGGAGCAATGGCTAGTGTGGCACCTATTATTAATGAAGTGAAACGTTTTGCAGATGAAGGAAAACCAGTGCTAGGTGTCTGTAATGGATTTCAAATTTTAACAGAAATTGGTTTGTTACCTGGGGCGTTATTGTACAACGATTCACATTTATTCGTTAGCCGAAATGAACAATTAAAAGTAGTGAATAATAACACACCATTTACTAAATTATATGCACAAGATGAACACGTTGTATACCCTGTAGCACACGGCGAAGGGCACTATTATTGTACTGAAGAAACATATGACGACTTAGTTGTTAATAATCAAATTATTTTAACTTATGTCGATAATCCCAATGGCTCTTTTAATGATATTGCAGGGATTGTAAATAAAAAAGGAAATGTATGTGGCATGATGCCGCACCCAGAACGTGCACTTGAATCAATTTTAGGTACTGACAGTGGCGTGAAATTATTTGAAGCGATGGTAAATAGTTGGAGGGAACAAAATGTCTAAGTTTATTGAACCAAGTGTAGAAGAAATCAAGTTAGAGCAACTATATAAAGACATGGGATTAAGTGATTCTGAATATGAACATGTTTGTGAAATCTTAGGTAGAGAACCAAATTTCACAGAAGTTGGTATTTTTTCTGTAATGTGGAGTGAGCATTGTTCTTATAAGCACTCTAAACCGTTTTTAAAACAATTTCCAACAACAGGTGAGCACGTTTTAATGGGACCTGGTGAAGGTGCTGGTGTGGTTGATATTGGTGATAATCAAGCGGTTGTTTTTAAAGTAGAGTCACACAATCATCCTTCTGCTGTAGAGCCATATCAAGGTGCAGCGACAGGTGTAGGTGGCATAATTAGAGATATTGTGTCTATAGGTGCACGCCCAATTAATTTATTAAATAGTTTACGTTTTGGAGAATTGACTGAAAAACAAAACCGTCGACTATTACGCGGTGTCGTAGCTGGTATTGGAGGCTATGGTAACTGTATTGGTATACCTACAACAGCAGGTGAAATTGAATTTGATAATCGTTATGACGGCAATCCATTAGTTAATGCGATGTGTGTAGGTATTATCGATCATGATATGGTTCAAAAAGGAACTGCTAAAGGTATCGGAAATTCAGTTATTTATGTTGGTTTAAAGACTGGGAGAGATGGTATTCATGGAGCGACTTTTGCATCTGAAGAATTGAGTGAAGATAGTGAAAGTAAAAGACCATCAGTGCAAATTGGTGATCCGTTTGTCGGCAAAAAACTAATGGAAGCAACGTTAGAGGCTATCACATTTGATGAATTAGTTGGTATCCAAGATATGGGTGCGGCTGGTTTAACATCATCTTCTTCTGAAATGGCAGCAAAAGGTGGCAATGGCTTACACTTACGTTTAGAACAAGTACCAACAAGAGAACAAGGAATTTCACCATATGAAATGATGTTGTCAGAAACACAAGAGCGTATGTTATTAGTCGTTGAAAAAGGTACAGAACAAAAATTCTTAGATTTATTCGACAAACATGAATTAGATAGTGCAGTTATTGGTGAAGTGACTGACACAGATCGTTTTGTATTAACTTATGAAGATGAAGTGTATGCTGATATTCCGGTAGAACCACTTGCTGATGAAGCACCAGTATATATTTTAGAAGGTGAACATAAAGACTATAATACGAGCACGAATGACTACAGTGATATAGATGTAGATGAAGTATTTAATAAATTAATTGCACACCCAACAATTGCATCAAAACACTATTTATATGAACAGTACGATCAACAAGTTGGTGCTAATACAATTGTGAAACCAGGATTACAAGCTTCAGTTGTACGTGTTGAAGGTACTTCTAAAGCGATTGCTTCTACTATTGATGGAGAAGCACGTTACGTATTTAATCAGCCTTATGAAGGTGGCAAAATGGTTGTAGCTGAAGCATATCGTAATTTAATTGCTGTAGGTGCAACGCCATTAGCAATGACGGATTGTTTAAATTATGGTTCGCCTGAGAAAAAAGAAATCTACCAACAATTAATTGATTCAACTAAAGGTATGGCAGAAGCGTGTGAAATTTTGCAAACTCCGGTTGTTTCAGGAAATGTGTCACTATATAACGAAACAAAAGGGACTTCCATTTTCCCAACTCCTGTAGTAGGAATGGTGGGATTAATTGAAGATATTGACTATCTAAATGACTTTACACCTAAAGCAGGACAAGCAATATATGTTGTTGGTGATACAGGTAATGACTTTGGTGGAAGTCAGATCGAGAAATTAATTTATAATGAGGTAAATCATGAATCTGAAGCCATTGATTTATCTGAAGAGGTAGCTAAAGGCGAAGAGATAAAACAATTCATAAGAACAGGCCAGGCAGCTCATGTACAAACAGTTGGTAAAGGTGGCTTAGCTATAACGTTAGCTAAAATCAGTGCGCATTATAATTTAGGTATTGCTGCTCAAATAGCATTAACAGAGAGTCAATTATTTAGCGAAACACAAGGTCGTTATATTGTTGTTGCTAAAGAAGGTGCAGAAATCAACCTAACTAATGCAGTAAAAATAGGTCATTTAACAGAAGATGAAACATTTGAAGTGGCTACCGATAAGGTTACAATTCAACGCAAAGTGTCTGAGCTCAAGGCACAATGGGAAGGAGCAATCTCTCAATGTATGACATCCACGGATTAAATGAAGAATGCGGACTTTTTGGCATTTGGAACCATACTGAATCAGCGCATTTAACATATATGGGATTACAAAGCTTACAACACCGAGGACAAGAAGGTGCAGGTATCGTTTGTTCAAATGGACAAAACTTAATTGGTGAACGTGGATTAGGATTACTCACTGAAGCTTTATCGCAACAAGAATTAGCGACATTTCAAGGATATCAGCATGCTATTGGTCATGTACGTTATGCGACTTCTGGTAATAAAGGTATCGAAAACATTCAACCATTTTTATATCATTTTTATGATATGAGCGTTGGTGTTTGTCATAACGGTAATTTAATTAATGCTCAAAGTTTAAGAAAAGAATTGGAACAACAAGGCGCAATTTTCCACTCATCGTCTGATACTGAGGTTATTATGCATTTAATTAGACGAAGTAAACAACCTACTTTTGAAAGTGCATTAACTGAAAGTCTGCGTACGATTAAAGGTGGTTTCACATTTGCTTTACTTACAAAGGATGCATTATATGGTGCGGTAGATCCAAATGCAATTCGACCATTGGTTGTTGGAAAATTACAAACTGGTGAATATGTCATTGCAAGTGAAACATGTGCTATTGATGTTTTAGGTGGAGAATTTGTTCGTGATATTCATGCTGGTGAGTATGTAGTGATTAATGATGATGGTATTAGAGTCGAATCTTATACTACAGAAACAACAACAGCAATTTCAGCTATGGAATATATTTATTTTGCACGCCCAGATTCAACAATTGCAGGAAAAAACGTTCATGCTGTACGTAAAATGTCAGGTAAACGTTTAGCTGAAGAAAGTCCAGTAGAGGACGCTGATATGGTAATAGGAGTACCTAATTCCTCATTGTCGGCGGCTACTGGTTATGCTGAAGCTATGAATTTACCATATGAAATGGGATTAATTAAAAATCAATATGTTGCACGTACGTTTATTCAACCGACACAAGAGTTACGTGAACAAGGTGTACGCGTGAAATTATCGGCAGTAAAAGATATTGTTCACGGTAAAAATATAGTTATGGTTGATGATTCAATAGTAAGAGGTACGACATCTAAACGAATTGTACGTTTATTAAAAGATGCAGGGGCAAAATCTGTCCATGTCAGAATAGCTTCTCCAGAATTTATGTTCCCAAGTTTTTATGGTATTGATGTGTCGACAACTGCTGAATTAATTTCCGCTAATAAATCGCCAGAAGAAATTAAAGACTATATTGAAGCAGAATCATTAGCTTATTTATCGGTTGACGGCCTTATAGAATCAATCGGTATCGATGAGGATGTACCATATCATGGCTTATGTGTTGAAAGTTTTACTGGTGATTATCCAGCTGGATTATATGATTACGAAGAACGTTATTTTGCAAGTTTGAGTGAACGACAAAAGGCATTTTTAGCACAAAATACACAATACTTTGATAAGGCGGGGAATCAATATGTCTAATGCATATCAACAAGCTGGAGTAGATATCCATGCAGGTTACGAAGCGGTAGAGCGTATTTCTAGTCATGTGAAAAGAACGATGAGAAAAGAAGTACTAGGTGGATTAGGTGGGTTTGGAGCCACTTTTGATTTATCTCAACTTAATATGAAAGCCCCGTTGCTTGTATCTGGAACTGATGGTGTAGGTACAAAACTTAAATTAGCCATAGATTATAATAAGCACGACACGATCGGTATTGACGCAGTAGCGATGTGTGTGAATGATATTTTGACGACAGGTGCAGAACCGTTATATTTTTTAGATTATATTGCAACTAATAAAGTCGTTCCTGAAGTCATCGAACAAATTGTAAAAGGTGTAAGTGATGGTTGCGAAGAAACACATACCGCACTAATTGGTGGAGAAACTGCTGAAATGGGTGAAATGTATCATGAAGGAGAATATGATTTAGCCGGTTTTGCAGTTGGAGCTGTTGAAAAAGATGATTATATAGATGGATCAAACGTCCAATCCGGACAAGTTATTATAGGTTTAGCATCAAGTGGCATTCATTCCAATGGTTATAGTTTAGTCCGTCAATTGATAGCTAAAGCTAATGTTCAAATGACGGATAAGTTTACAGCTGATGAATCATATTTAGAAACATTATTAAAACCAACACGATTATACGTAAACCCAGTATTAGAGGTAATTAAAAAGTATCCAGTACATGCGATGACACATATAACAGGCGGTGGTTTTTATGAAAATATTCCGCGTGCACTTCCAGAAGGTGTTACTGCCAATATTGATGTGACAACATTCCCTACGCCTAAGATTTTTGACTGGTTACAAGAGCAAGGTGAGATTAGTACTGAAGAAATGTATAACATTTTTAATATGGGTATTGGCTTTACACTTGTAGTAGATGCAGCAAATAGTAAAGCGGTAATTGAGCACATTAAACGACATAATATTGAAGCATTCGAAATTGGTACGATTACATCAGGTGATGAACCAATTCAATTAACGGGGGTTAAAGCGTGACTAAAGTAGCAATATTTGCGTCAGGTTCTGGAAGTAATTTTGAGAATATTATGAGCAAAATTCATCAAGGTCAATTAGAACATATCGAAGTAACAGCGCTATATACGGATCAAGTTAGTGCATATTGTATTGAACGTGCGAGAGATTTTAACTTGGATGTGCATATTAATGAACTCAAAAATTTTGACTCTAAAGCTGATTATGAACGTAAAATTTTAGAATGGTTAACTGCTGAAAAAGTTGAATGGATTATTCTAGCAGGTTATATGAAATTAATTGGTACTGAAATGTTAAATGCATATAATGGAAGAATTTTAAATATCCATCCTTCATTGTTGCCAAAATATAAAGGTAAGGATGCAGTAGGACAAGCACTTGCCAGTGAGGATGATATTACTGGAACAACAGTACATTATGTTGATAGTGGTATGGATACTGGGGAAATTATAGAGCAACGTCAGTGTCCAATTTATCCTACTGATTCAAAAGAAGAATTAGAAGAGCGCATCAAAAAATTAGAACATGAGCTTTATCCAAAAGTCATTGCAGATATTATTCAATAAGAGGTGTAGATAACATGAAAAAAGCAGTATTAAGTGTTTCTAACAAAAGAGGCATTGTAGAATTCGCACAATCATTAACAGAATTAGATTATGAATTATATTCAACTGGCGGTACTATGAAAGCTATCCAAGAAGCGGGTGTAGCTGTAAAATCTATTTCTGAATTAACACAATTCGATGAAATTATGGATGGTCGAGTGAAAACATTACATCCAGCGGTACACGGTGGTATTTTAGCTGATCGTGATAAACCAGAACATTTAACACAGTTAAAAGAACAAGATATCGATTTAATTGATATGGTAGTAGTCAATCTGTATCCTTTTAAAGAAACTGTGGCTAACCCTGATGTGACTGAAGCAGATGCAATTGAAAATATTGATATAGGTGGACCAACAATGTTGCGAGCAGCTGCCAAAAACTTTAAACATGTAACGACTATTGTACATCCTTCTGATTATAATGAAGTTATTGAACGTTTAAAAAATGACAATTTGGATGCCGCATATCGCAAGTCCTTAATGGTTAAAGTTTTTGAACATACAAATGAGTATGATGCAGCTATTGTAGAATTCTTTAATCAAAGTAAAGAAACGCTACGATATGGTGAAAACCCTCAACAGTCTGCACATTTTGTACGTACATCGAATGCTAAGCAAACACTTGGAGGCGCTAAACAATTACACGGGAAGCAATTAAGTTATAACAATATAAAAGATGCAGATGCAGCACTTGCATTAGTTAAAGAATTTCAGCAACCTACAGCAGTAGCTGTTAAACATATGAATCCATGTGGTGTGGGTATTGGTAATACAATTGACGAAGCATTTCAACATGCTTTTGAAGCAGATAGTCAATCCATTTTTGGTGGCATTGTCGCTTTAAATCATACTGTGGGCGAATCATTAGCAACAAAATTACATGAAATTTTCTTGGAAGTTGTAATTGCGCCTAAATTTACAGATGAAGCATTATCGATTTTAAGTCAAAAAAAGAATATCCGTTTATTAGAAATTGATATGACGTTAGATAAAAATGAACAAGAAGTCGTATCTGTATCTGGTGGTTATTTAGTTCAAGACAAAGACAATGTGGCAATTAAGCGTGAAGATATAGCAGTAGTAACTAATGAGACACCTACGGAAGCACAGTGGGAAGCAATGTTATTAGGCTGGAAAGTTGTTGCATCTGTTAAAAGTAATGCAGTAATTTTAAGTAATGCGAAACAAACTGTCGGTATCGGTGCTGGACAGATGAATCGTGTGGGCTCGGCTCAAATTGCTATTGAGCGCGCAATCGAAATTAATGATGATGTCGTTATGGTTTCAGATGGCTTTTTCCCAATGGATGATACAGTAGAACTCGCTGCACAACATGGTATTAAGGCAATAATTCAACCTGGTGGTTCGATTAAAGACCAAGCCTCAATCGATATGGCTAATAAACATGGTATTGCTATGGTGACAACAGGCGTGCGTCACTTTAAACATTAATATACAGGGGGACACCACAAATGAATGTACTTGTTATTGGTACAGGAGGTAGGGAGCATGCAATTGCTCATAAATTGAAGCAATCTGATTTAGTAAAACATATCTTTGCTATTCCAGGCAATGATGCAATGACAAATATAGCTGAGGTGCATACTGAAATTGCTGAAACAGCGCATAATGAAATTGTGGCATTTGCTAAAGCGCACGACATCGAGTGGACTATTATTGGACCTGAACAACCATTGACTGAAGGTCTTGCTGATCAATTACGTCAAGAAAATATTAAAGTGTTTGGCCCAAGTAAAGCAGCAGCACAAATTGAAGGTTCGAAACTTTTTGCTAAACAAATAATGGAAAGACACAATATTCCTACGGCAACTTATAAGGAAATCGACACTAAAACACAAGCGCTAGAATATATTAAGCAGTGTGACTATCCTATAGTGTTGAAAAAAGATGGTTTAGCAGCAGGAAAAGGGGTCATTATTGCTGAAAACATAGAGCAGGCTCAAAGTGGAGTAGAAACGCTTTATCCCGAAGAGCAGGGCTTAGTAGTTTTTGAAACGTTTTTAGAAGGTGAAGAATTTTCATTGATGACTTTTGTTAATGGCGATTATGCTGTACCTTTTGACTGTATTGCTCAAGATCATAAGCGAGCTTTTGATAATGACCAGGGACCGAATACTGGAGGTATGGGTGCGTATTGTCCTGTACCACATATTGGTGCTGACATTTTGCAACAAACGAATGAAACAATTGCACAACCAATAGCTAAAGCTTTGCATGATGAAGGTTATCCTTTCTTTGGCGTATTATATATTGGTGCTATTATTACGGCAGATGGTCCAAAAGTGATTGAATTTAATGCTCGTTTTGGTGATCCGGAAGCGCAAGTATTATTGGCGAGAATGGACAGCGATTTAATGCAACATATTGTTGAGTTAGAGCAAAAGGCGCCGATTGAATTTAAATGGAAAGACAATGCTGTAGTTGGTGTGATGCTTGCTTCTAAAGGCTACCCAGGTAGCTATGAAAAAGGCCAATTAGTATCTGGATTTGATTTAGATGGCACATACTTTGTGAGTGGATTGAAGCTGCAGCAGGAACAGTATGTTACAAGTGGTGGTCGTGTTATCTTGGCATTAGGCGAAGGCGTGTCTATAGATAAAGCGAAAGAACAAGCGTATCAAGCAGTAAAACGAATTAACAGTGATGCTTTGTTTTATCGTCAAGATATAAGTAATAAAGCACTGAGATAATACGTTTAGTAGTTTTTTAATTTTAGTCATTAAATGTGGTAAAGGTATAGAGCTCATTATAATAAGGACCCATTCATTTTAGATGAATGGGTCCTTTTGGTTTTAGATATTAGTAAAATTAAATGCTGCTGTTACTTGCTAATTTAAACTGGTATCAATGTTCGAATGGTCGGTTAATAAATATTAGAAATTCTCACATCATGAATACCAGTAATAGGGAAAAAGTGAGCACCTAGCATAGCTAATACTATACATAGTATTACAACTACAAAAGTTAAAATATCTTTATATGAAAAGGTCGTATGATAATAATACGTTCTTGGACCACTTCGAAATCCTTTCTTTTCCATAGCTACAGATAATTGATGTGCTTTTCTAATATTTTGACTGAGTAATGGTATCAATAAATGTTTAATTCTATTAATACCTCGGTAGTTTTTAGCTGGTATCATTTGATAACGCATTTTTAGTGAACGTTGCAATTGAATTAATGAGCTTATCATTAATGGAACCATTCGAAATGCCGCCATAAAGGCATATGCAACTTTAGGTTTTACTTTCAAATGTTGCATTAAACTATAAAATATCATCACAATTTGTGAAGTAAAAGCTATCAATATACCAAATAGTGAAACTGTTAATGTTCTAAGCATCAAATGTAAACCACGAATTAAACTTTCGCTACTTATTTGAATAAAACCGAATTTGAATAATACATGAGTGCCATCACCATAAAAAATCATGAATAGGGCAGATATCAGGCTGAAGAACAGAGTAAACATAACAAATATTAAGGTGATATATAGACGTACACCATTACATATTAGTAGGAATATAAGCATGAATATTGCCAAATATAACATCAAATCAAATTGATGCACAAAAATGACACAGAAAAATAGTAATACGGCAATGATTAATTTAGTAATGATATTCACATCATCCATAAAAGTATGGCGGACTTTCCATAATTCAAACATGGGTTTCACCTGACAATTCTATAAGTTGTTGTTGCTCTATATGTAATCGTCTTGTAGCATAACGATTAATAATTTCAGCATCATGAGTCACCATGATAACAGTTTGACCTTCAGTGACACGTTGTTGAAATAATGAGATGAGATTAAATGTATTGTGACTATCTAAACCAAATGTCGGCTCATCTAACAATATAATATCAGCTTCAGCACTCAAGGCTGTAGCAACACTTAAGCGACGTTTTTGACCCATCGATAATTCGTAAGGATGTTGTGTCATAACATGTTCCAGACTGAGCGTTTGCAATAATTCCTTTGTTTTACGTTTAGCATTTGCATTATCAGATTTATTGAACTGAAGCAGCACTTCATCGTATACCGAATTAGTAATAAATTGTAGTTCAGGATTTTGGTAGACTAAATAACTATATTGGGCCATGTTTTTGATTTTTTTAATACGTTTATCGTTAATATACATGTCGCCATGATATTTGATTAATTGCATAATGGACTCTAACAGAGAAGTTTTTCCGCTACCATTTGGCCCGGTAATAGTTATGAATTCACCAGGTTTAATTGACATTTTATCAATTGTTATTAATGTTTTAGCACCACGCTTAATTTCACCATTGATAAAAGTGAACAACTCTTGTTGTACAGTATCATTATTACTCAATATAGCTTTAGGGGCATGTGACCAAGCATTAGGATGCCAAACACCATATTCAGTCAATAAATCTTCATATTGTTGTAGCATCATCTGCGGTGGTGCATCTGCAATAATTTTGCCTTCATAATTGAAGAGTAAAACACGATCGATATGTTCCCATATATGAGCAACCTTATGTTCTACAATTAATACGGTTTTATCTTGCCATAAAGCTTTAATTTTAGTCCATAATTCCTGAGTTGCTGATTCATCTAACATTGCAGTAGGTTCATCCAGAAAGAGCGTTTGTGCATTTTGTAACAGTGTTTCAGCGATAGCTAATTTTTGTTTCATTCCACCACTGAGTTGACTTATAAACTGATGTGGATTGACATGCAAATCTACAGCTTTGAGCGCACTTGAAATTTTAGCATCCATTTCAGCTCTTGGGACTTGTTGGTTTTCTAAAATAAACGCCAGTTCTTCATGTACTTTTGGCATGCAAAATTGACTATCAGGATCTTGAAAAATGACACCGCTATGAGTATCAATTTCTAGCTGGTCGTATTTCATCGGTAATTCAATCAAATCAGGTACAATGCCACTTAATACATTTAAAAGCGTACTTTTTCCTGAACCAGAAGGTCCTAATAATAGTACTTTTTCACCTGTTTTAATATTGATATCTAGACCATCGAAAATTTTATGGTCAGTGTTTGGATATTTTAAACGTAAATTTTTAGCAGTTAACACGTATAGTACTCCTTATAAATTGTCATAATCTTTTTGTGAAGAAGGGCGAAATAATCTTGTAACACCTGTCTGGTCTAATGCTTTGACGATAATATATGACAATAATCCAGCTACTATGATACCGCTAATCAATCTAAAACCAATGTATAAAGCAAGATTCCAACTTGCGATTTCAGCTAAATAGCCATAAGCAAAATCTAAAGGTAATGTTACTATTGCAGCTAATAATCCTGCTAACATCGCAACCATAGCAGTACGTGATTTATATTTGAAAATTGCAAAGATAATTTCACAAGCTAATCCTTGTAGTAATGCATAAATCATTGTCGCAATATCAAAGCGACCCATGACGATTGTTTCACCTGCACCAGCAGCAAACTCAGCTAATAGTGCAATGCCTGCCTTTGGAATAATCAAATAAGCTACTATTGCTGCCATAAACCAAGCACCATAAGTTAACTCTTCGATGTGTAAACCTGAAACCTGTACAGCTTTGTAAACAAAGTTCCATATGTTGTAAATCAATGCGAATACAACTGCAATTAAGACAGTCACTAAAATTTCTGACAGTTTTAAACCTTTTGACATTTAATATTCCTCCAAAAAAACGCACAACCTCTCTAGAAGGTTGCGCGTGTAAGATTGGGCAGAACTATACTGTACTATCGTCAAAAAGTATAATTTAGCACTTTCCTACGCTAGCTTTCATCTAGATCAGGTTCAAAGGGTTTGAGGGTATACCTCATCTCAGTCACAAAACACCCCTAGTGCGAATATTAATATTTATTTTATACTTAATGTATGACTTTTACTACAGTATGTCAAGCACATTTTCTATATACAGTTAATATCACAATTTCAGTAACAATTAAAATGTTGTTAGTCAAAAATATCTTGTATGTTTTTCTTTGTTTCCTCAGAATTCTCTTGATTCTGCTCTTTTTGTTCTTTTAATTCATCTTCAACTTCTTTAGCTTTCTCTGCTGCTTTTTTATTTACGTCGTCTTTAGTCATAATACTACACTCCTTATAGTAAACTAATAGAAAAAGATGTTACACATAACTTTTACCTCGTAAAAAATATTTAAAACAATTTGATGTCATTGTTATTGCAAATTAATGTAAAAATAAGTTATTGTTAAATAATCCGAAAAATGAGTTTGAATTTTGTTGAACTGTGGAAATTTGTTTATGATACAGTTTTATATCATACTCGAGACTTATTTAATGAGTTTAATAAAGACAAGAACAAGATGTTCATATATAATGACTTTGAGGTGAATGGTATGTCGTTTCTAAAAAAACACGCCGAAATATTATATAGTTATGTTATCGGCATAGTTTCACTTTTTATGGGGATAATTATACTCATCAATTTACCATTAATAGAGAAATTAAATGGTAAAGGTAAAGTAGAATTACATATCCATAATGTGTGGGATTTTTTCAACGCTTTTTTTAGTGAAATTATAAGAGTAGTTAGTAATTATATAGGCAATTTCCCAATTATAAGTGCGATTGTAATTATCCTATTTGGCTTATTAGTAATTGGGTTAGGGTGGACGTTGTATCGTACAACTCAGTATGATTATGATATTTCGATTTTCTTTTTAGTAGTAGGAATATTATATTTTTTAATAACACTCGTTTTAATGACGCAAGTATATAGCTTTTTTGCAATTTTATTTATTTTCCCTTTTATAATTCATATTGGTTATATCGTATATAAAGATGAATTATATACACACAATAGAAAATATCATTATTTATGGATTATTTTTAGTTATGGGATAGTATATTTGCTAACGCAATTAGTGCTATATAGCAGAATTGAAAGTGATGAAATTTTAACAATTGATATATTAAGTATTAACGCATTCTTCTTAATTATGTGGTTGCTTGGACAAATGTCTATTTGGAATTTCTTATTCTTAAGAAGAGCTTTACCTTTAACTAAGCAAGAACTTGGTGAGGAAGAGCCTGAGCTTTCTAGAACAAGTAAAGATTCTATGTCTAACCAAACTAAAATTCATTGGAAAAATATTCAAGATCGTACGACAGAGTTCACACGCAAAACACGTCGTAGTGTAGATATGGAAAAAATACGTAATAAAAAAGATAAATTTGTGAAGAAATGGAAAGACATCATCGATATTCAAGAGGACGATGTACCAAATTGGATGAAAAAGCCTAAATGGCTAAAAACAGTTTATGTAGAATTGTTCTGCGGTGCATTCCTTTTATTCTTTACACTTATCGAATTTAATAATAGAAATAGTTTGTTTGTGTCAGGTGATTGGGAAATCTCACAAACACAATATGTAATAGAATGGATTACCTTGTTACTGTTAATGTTAATTATGATAGCGTATATTCTTACAACATTGACTAATTATTTAAGAAATAAATTCTATTATATTCAGTTATTTATGATTAGTATTTTATTCTTCAAGTTATTAACTGAATTCGCCAATATTATGGTGCATGGTTTACTATTATCTATTTTTATCACGCCATTATTATTCTTAATGTTGATTGCAGTAACAGTTGCATTCGTCATCAAATTGCGTGAACGTAAACAAGAATAAATAAAATAACTATACTTGAAAGATAGCTTCAAAACATAAACAAGCCATAGGCAACAGTTCGCCTAAGGCTTGTTTTATTTATCGTTATTGGATGATTTTATTAAATAACAGTGGTTTCCATTAGCCACATCGTCATTTTTAAATATTAATAACAGTAAAAATTAGCTTGGAATAGTACTAGCCGAAGACTACAGGCTGAGGCAATGCGTGCGTATAGCGTGCACAAAAACTGCTAACAATGTGTCTACTTTCATTGCCATATTGTCCTATAACATTGCTAAATCAACAAACTAAATATACTGTTTTTGATATTTATCTAAGACTTTTGCGAATAAAGAAGCTAAAACTTGTTGGAAAAGCATACAAAATACAACAGGCATGGCAACTTTTTTAGGGAAATACGTTACAGCAATTATTATGCCGATTGGTATGTTTCTCATGCCTCCAATCAGTACTAACGTTGTAGTGATTATAGTATTTTTGAAAAGTATGTGGCTTAGTATTAAGGCTAGAGCATATCCTATTGCTGCTAAGAAGAAAACCATTAATATAATGGCTAATAAATTCCAAGTGAAATTTGTAACATATGGAGTTACGGCGCTACTATTAATAATTACTATTGCGAAAAAGCTTAATTTTGAAAATGGTGCTAAAGTAACATTAAGTTTAGATGATTTGTTTTTTAAAAATTCATTTACTAATATTCCGAATATTGAGGGAATAACAATCATTAAAATTAAACCTTTTAGGATTGAAATAGTATCTATATTTATGGATTCTCCAACTAGTACATAAAGTAAGGTAGGTAAAATGATGGGTGCTAGTAGAGTGTCAATCAAGATGATTGAGAGACCTAATGGAAAATCTCCTTTGCATATATTAATCCAAATAATACTTGTAACGCCTGTAGGGATAGCTACAGATATTACAAAACCTATTGTAAGTAAATGATCGTTAAAAACTGTTTGAGTTAAAAAATATGCCCAAACAGGCATGAGGATATGTAAAAAAGCGATACTAAAAAGAATAATAAATGGGTGTTTGATAAACACTTTGATATCTTTAAATCTCATAGTTAGACTTCCAGCAAAAGTCATAAAAGCAAATAGCCAAGGAACTACAAAAAGTAACTGTTCTCCAATGAAATGAAAAAGAATGCCAATTACAACACAAAAAGGAGTCAGTATGGGCATCAGTTTTTGTAGTTTTTTATTAATTATATCTACCATAGTATATTTATCCCCCTTTGCTATACACTTATAGTATTAGGAAATTCATTTAGAAATAGCAATCATTTCAAATTCTCTCTTTTATCAATAGATTTATTTTAACATACAATATTAGCAGTAATTTGGGTAGACTCTTGCGGGAACAGCACTCGCCGCAAATTACATGGTGAGGCAGTGCCCGCGGAAAGCGAGCACAAAAACTGCTAATAAAAAGGGGGATTTGGCGATAGTTTTTAATTTTTTGCTATATCTACTTTAATTACCATGCTAAAATAGTAACTGCTAAATTAAATAATAATAGTAGGAAGGTTGGCATCACATATGAAAACTGCCACTTTAAATAAAGGCAAGGAAACTAAGTATAAAAATCAATATCCTTTAATTGATGAAGAAGATATATACAATCACGACCATTTGAAAGAAGGAGATTTGTTTTATTTAGTCACTGAACAAGGCACATACATTGCTACATGTTATGTAGGAAGACAGCATAAAGGACTTGGATGGGTATTATCTTATGACCAACAACAAAATATTGATATTGCATTTTTTGAAAAGCTATTTACACTCGCTAAAGAAGATAGAACTTACTTTTATAATTTAGAAGGTACGAATGCATTTAGATTATTTAATAGTGAAGGTGACGGTGTAGGTGGACTTACTATAGATAATTATAATGGCCATTTATTAATACAGTGGTACTCTAAAGGTATTTATAAATTTAAATATTTAATCTTACAAGCGATACAAAATGTATTTCAATACACATCAATTTTTGAAAAAATGAGATTTAAAGATACTGATTTCGAGGGTGGCTTTGTAACTGGAGAAGCGCCTGAATTTCCAATCGTTATAGAAGAAAACTTCGCATTTTATAATGTTAATTTAAATGATGGACTAATGACGGGTATCTTTTTAGATCAAAAAGAAGTACGTAAGAAATTACGTGATCAATTTGCGTCAAATAACAAGGTGTTGAATTTATTTAGTTATACTGGAGCATTTTCAGTTATATCAGCACCAATTGCCGAACAAACTACAAGTGTCGATTTAGCCAATCGTTCCCGTAGTTTAACTGAAGAGAACTTCGGCTTAAATAGCATTGATCCGAAATCACAATATATTTACGTAATGGATACATTTGATTTTTATAGTTATGCCGAACGTCATCAATTGTTATACGATACGATTGTTATCGATCCACCAAGCTTTGCACGTAATAAAAAGAAAACATTTTCTGTAATGAAAGATTATGACAAGTTAATTGATGGCGCTTTAAATATTCTAGCACCACAAGGTACATTACTATTATGTACCAATAATAGTGCATATTCATTAAAATCCTTTAAAAATACTGTTAAAAAGACATTAGAAGATGCTGATGTGGATTATGACATTGTAGAAGTTATGGGCTTACCTAAAGACTTTAAAACACATCCACATTACAAGCCATCTAAATATTTAAAAGCAATTTTTGTACAAGTTAAATAAAATCAGTGAAAATAGGGTAATTATGTTATTGAATGCAATATATTTGAGGAGTGAATTAAAGTGAGCATAAAAAACAAAATTACGAATAATTTAACTAATAAAGTCGGAAATAAAGTTTTAGATATTGAAGAAATTAAACAAAAAAGTAATATACCAACAACACAACAAGAAATAGCAGATAGACGTGATCGTGCTATGGCTTTAGTCAGAAAAAAATCATTATTATCTTCTGGAGCTAGTGTGGTACCAATTCCTGGATTAGGGTTTAGTGTAGATTTAAAACTCATGAAAGATATTATAGAAGATGTGAATAAGATTTATGGTTTAGATCATAAGCAAGTAAATTCGATGGGTGACGATATAAAAGAACGTATTTATACCACTGCAGCAATTCAAGGAAGTCAATTTGTTGGCAAAAAAGTGTCTAATGCGATATTAAAAGTAGTGATTAGAGATGTTGCTAAACGAACTGCAGCGAAACAAACAAAATGGTTTCCTATAGTTGGACAAGCTATTTCTGCTTCAATAAGTTATTATTTAATGAAGAAAATCGGTGACGATCATATTGAAAAATGTGAAAAGGTTGCCCAATCTTTAGTCTAAAAAATAAATAAAATTGCAGCGTTTTCACAAATTGGCTAAAATATCCCTAGATATTATCATATCTAGGGATTAACGAATTGAATTTATAAATATAATTTGGTAATGTAAACATATAAAACTTTGTTAGGTTTTATAATAAACTAACGATTCTAACTATACGAAGGAGATATCATATTATGGAACAAAATTCATATGTAATTATTGACGAAACGGGGATTCATGCACGCCCAGCAACAATGCTTGTTCAAACAGCATCAAAATTTGATTCAGATATTCAATTAGAATACAACGGTAAAAAAGTTAACTTGAAATCTATTATGGGTGTTATGAGCTTAGGTGTAGGTAAAGATGCAGAGATCACTATCTATGCTGACGGTAGCGATGAAACTGATGCAATTACAGCAATCACTGAAGTGTTATCAAAAGAAGGATTAACTAAATAATATGCCAAACTATATTAAAGGTATCGCTGCATCAGATGGTGTAGCTATTGCGAGAGCATACTTATTAGTTGAACCTGATTTATCATTTGATAACAATAAAGTGTCAGATGTAAATGCAGAAGTCGAAAAGTTTCAAAATGCTATCAATACATCCAAAATCGAATTAACTAAAATTAGAAATAATGCTGAGCAAAATCTTGGTGCTGATAAAGCAGCGATTTTTGATGCACATTTATTAGTATTAGATGATCCAGAGTTAATTCAACCAATAGAAGAAAAAATTAATAACGAACAAGTTAACGCACCAACAGCTTTAACTGAAGTAACGGATCAGTTCATTACTATCTTTGATTCGATGGATAATGAATACATGAAAGAGCGTGCAGCTGATATTCGTGACGTAAGAAAGCGTGTACTAGCTAATCTTTTAGGCGTAGAATTACCCAATCCTAGTATGATCGATGAAAGCGTTGTTATAATTGGTAATGATTTGACACCATCTGATACAGCGCAGTTAAACAAAGAATTTGTACAAGGATTTGTAACAAACATTGGGGGAAGAACGTCACATTCAGCAATTATGAGCCGTTCTTTAGAAATCCCTGCTGTTGTTGGTTCAAAAACAATAACAGACGAAGTAAACCAAGGTGATATGGTTATTGTAGACGGTTTAACTGGGGAAGTAATTGTTGATCCTACAAGTGATGAAGTGATCGCTTATGAAAATAAACGTGAACGTTTCTTTGAAGATAAAAAAGAATTACAAAAATTGCGTGATGAAGAAACGGTTACTGTAGATGGTGTCCATGCAGAATTAGCTGCAAATATTGGTACGCCAAATGATCTTTCTGGTGTAATAGAAAATGGTGCGGAAGGTATTGGTTTATACCGTACTGAATTTTTATACATGGGTAGAGATCAGTTACCTACAGAAGATGAACAATTTGAAGCGTATAAAGAAGTTATCCAATCAATGGATGGTAAACGTGTCGTAGTACGTACATTAGATATTGGTGGAGATAAAGAACTACCATATTTAGATTTACCTGATGAAATGAATCCATTCTTAGGCTATCGTGCTATCAGATTATGTTTAGATCAACCTGAAATTTTCAGACCACAATTGCGTGCTTTACTACGTGCATCTGTTTACGGTAAATTAAATATTATGTTCCCAATGGTTGCTACAATTCAAGAATTCCGTGATGCTAAAGCAATCTTATTAGAAGAGAAAGAGAATTTAACAAATGAAGGTGTAGATGTTTCAGATGATATTGAAATCGGTATCATGGTCGAAATTCCTTCAACAGCAGCTTTAGCAGATGTTTTTGCTAAAGAAGTTGATTTCTTCAGTATTGGAACAAATGATTTAATACAATATACTATGGCAGCAGACAGAATGTCTGAACGTGTGTCATACTTGTACCAACCTTACAATCCTGCTATTTTACGTTTAGTAAAACAAGTGATTGAAGCTTCTCATAAAGAGAATAAATGGACAGGTATGTGCGGTGAAATGGCTGGAGACGAAACTGCTATTCCAATTTTATTAGGTTTAGGCTTAGATGAATTTTCTATGAGTGCGTCTTCTGTATTAAAAGCACGTAGACAAATTAAAGGTTTAAGTAAAAATGAAATGAACGAATTAGCTGAACGTGCCATTGATTGTGCAACAACAGAAGAAGTTGAAGCATTAGTACGTGAATATTCGAAATAACAAAAAAGTTTATTAAGCGATTATCGCTTAATAAACTTTTTTTGTATTTTTAAGAATTTAGAGATAAAGTATTATTTATTTTATCCATGTCGATTTGATACATTGGTTCATTATCTAATAAAATAAAAGGAGTTGCGAACGCATCATAATCCATCATTTCATGTTTATATTGACTATTTTGATTGATATTTTTTTCGATATAACTAATGTTATGCTCGGATAAATAATTTTTAATAAACGTACATGGTGGACATTCATGTTGTGTATAAATTATAATTTCAGTCAAAGCTCTACATCCTTTCCACAAGTATTTAGTTCATAATATATAGATGATACTAGAAAAATTCAACTTTGTGAATGGTCTGTGACAAGTCATTAATTTGTCACTATTATTTTCATTCTAAAATATTTCATCTTTTTAGCACGCGCGATATAATAAATAGACGTTGTGATTTTACTCACAAATATAATTAAAAGGTGATGTTATGGATTCAGTAGAATTAGCTAGATTTCTGACTGGTATGACTCTAGCAGTACACATAATATTTGCAACTATTGGCGTAGGTATGCCACTTATGTTTGCAATAGCAGAATTTTTAGGAATTAAAAATAAGGATCCTCATTACATGACATTAGCTAAACGGTGGTCAAAAGGATATACAATTACCGTAGCAGTTGGTGTTGTGACAGGTACAATTATAGGATTACAATTATCATTGTTATGGCCTACATTTATGCAAATAGGTGGCCATGTTATTGCATTACCGCTCTTTTTAGAAACGTTCGCATTCTTTTTTGAAGCAATATTTCTTAGTATATATTTATACACTTGGAAAAGATTTAAAAATAGATGGCTACATTTTCTTTTAAGTATTCCTGTTATTATTGGTGGTTCATTCTCTGCGTTATTTATAACGTCAGTAAACTCATTTATGAATACACCGGCAGGATTTGATATGAAAGACGGGAAAATGGTCAATGTTGAACCATTAGCAGCTATGTTCAACCCGTCATTTTTAGTACGTTCTTTTCATGTTGTAGCTACAGCACTAATGACTATGGCGTTCATTTTAGCAGCTATAGCAGCTTACAAAATATTAAAAAATAAATTTAAAAAAGATACAACATATCATGTTAAAGCATTAAAATTAACTATGGTGTTAGGGTTAGTATTTACTTTAGGATCTATGTTAGCTGGTGATTTATCTGCTAAATTCTTACATCAAGAGCAACCTGAAAAATTAGCAGCTTATGAATGGCATTTTGATTCGGAATCCAATGCAGATTTAGTCTTATTTGGTACTCTGGATGAAGAGACTCAAGAAGTGTCAGGGGCTATTAAAGTGCCTGGTATTTTAAGCTTTTTAGCCGATAACAGTTTTGATACTGAAGTAAAAGGCTTAAATGATTTTTCAAAATCAGTGACACCGCCGTTAATTGTACATTACTTCTTTGATATTATGGTCTTTTTAGGCGTTTTCTGTTTTGTAGTTTCTGGTATTTACGTGACGATGTTGTGTATTAAAAAATTAAGAAAATATCTTCATGTTAAACCGATGCTTTTTGGTATTTTACTAACAGGACCTGGTGCAATGTTAGCGATTGAGTCAGGTTGGTTCTTAACAGAGATGGGCAGACAGCCATGGATTTTAAGAGGCTATCTAAAAGTTGAACAAGCGGCAACTCAAGCGGGTGGACTGACTTTAGTTACCATTTTATTCGCAATTTTATACTTTGTCTTATTGGTAACAACTTCATATGTACTAATCAGAATGTTTAAAGAGAAGCCCGCGTATCAAGAATTTGAAGCTATTGCTAATGAAAGAGGTGAGAAATAATGGTATTTGCACATATTGGAATAATCGTTTTATGGCTATTCTTATTTTGTTATATTATTATTGCCTCTATAGATTTTGGTGCAGGTTTCTTTGCTTTACACGCTAAGATTACTAAACAAGATAAAAAAATTAATCATTTGATTTCACGATATTTAAATCCGGTATGGGAAGTAACAAATGTCTTCTTTGTGTTTTTCTTCGTAGGCATTGTAGGGTTCTTCCCAGATTCTGCCAAATACTTTGGTACAGTTTTACTCATTCCTGCATCTATTGCGTTAATTTTAATGACTATACGCGGTAGTTTCTATGCGTTTGAAAACTATGGCCAAGACTCTAAATTGCAATGGCTAGCTTTATATGGATTAACTGGCTTGTTTATTCCAGCATCATTGGCAACTGCATTAACCATTTCAGAAGGTGGTTTTGTGATTCAGAAAGGAAATCAGATTGATTTAGATTGGGTAGAGTTATTATTAAGTCCATTTTCATGGTCAGTAGTATTTTTAGCTGTTATCTCAGTGTTATATATTTCATCTGGTTTCTTAACGTTTTATGCACATAAAGCAAAAGATAGCAAAGCTTATCAGTTATTAAGGTATTGGTTTTTATTCTGGGGTCCACCAATGCTCGCTATATCACTCTTCGTCTTTTTATCATTAAGAGTGCAAAATGAAGGGCATTTTGTAACAGCAGTTACTGATTATTGGTGGATGTTCTTACTAAGTTTAATTTGTTTTACTGTCGCTATGCTGTTTACGTTACAAAAAAAATGGCATGGTTGGGCATTCATATTAGTCATTTTCCAAATGGGATTCGCTTTCTTTGGATACGGTATTAGTAAATTACCTTATTTATTATACCCAATGGTCAAACTTGATCATGCAGTTGTAAATGATAATATGGCAATAGCATTAACCATTTCATTTATTTTAGGTTTACTTTTACTCATACCATCGTTAATATTATTATTGAAATTGTTTGTTTTTGATAAGGAATATGTAGAAGGTAAAAAATAAACAATAAAATTGTTTCATAGACTAAAAAAGATTGAGCAATTAACTTAGCGTGATTGCTCAACTTTTTATACTTTGTTGTTAATGGAGGACGCATATGGAAAAAGAATATGTGGTTATAGGTTTAGGTCGCTTTGGCGGGAGCATCGTTAGGGAACTCAATGCTTTAGATATGGATGTTATGGCAATTGATTCAGACGAAGCACGTGTAAATGAATATAGTGAAATTGCTACACATGCAGTTGTTGCAGATACAACAGATGAAGCTGTGATGAAAAGTTTGGGAATTAGAAACTTTGATCATGTTATAGTAGCAATTGGTGAAAATATTCAATCTAGTACGTTAACAACGTTAATACTGAAAGAACTTGGTGTGAAAAAGGTAACAGCTAAAGCGCAAAATGATTATCATGCTAAAATTTTAAATAAAATTGGTGCCGATACAGTCGTGCACCCTGAACGTGATATGGGTAGACGTATCGCACATAATGTAGCAAGTGCTAGTGTATTGGATTATTTAGAATTAGCTGACGAACACTCAATTGTTGAAATAAAAGCGAGTGAAAAAATGGCTGGCAAAACAATAATTGATTTAGACATAAGAGCACAATTTGGTATTAGTATTATTGCAGTAAAACGAGGAAGAGAAATTTTAGTGTCACCAGATCCGAATGAAAATATTGAAATAGGCGATATTTTAATAATGATAGGTCATGATAATGATTTAAATCGTTTCGAGAAAAAGGTAGTACGCTAGAATAGCATTTAAAAAAAGCCTAGTACAGTTGATGTACTAGGCTACTTTTTATTATGATTCTGATTGATTTTTATCTGTTTCTTTTGTTGGTGTTTCTTTTTTTACTGGTTTACTTTTAGGTTTAAACGTTTTTTTATTTTGTGTTGGTTTACGATCTTTGTTGTTGTTTTTACGTTTAGGACTTGGTTTTGCTTTTGGTTTTGTTGATGTTGTAGCAACATCGTCACCTTCGTTTACTTTCATAATGACTGGTAGTATCATTGGTTTTCTTGCCGTTTTTTCATAGAGATACGGTTGTAACGTTTCAATGATTGAAGACTTAATTTGATGCCATTGAATATCTTTATTTTGATTTAATTTAGCAATGACATCTGTTTTTATTTTACGCTGTGCATCATATATTAACTGACCTGATTCACGCATATAAACAAAGCCTCGTGAAATAATATCAGGACCAGATAGTAATTGATTAGTATCAAAATCAATGCTGACTACAACAATAACTAAACCTTCCTCAGAAAGTAACTTACGATCACGGATAACTACATTTCCGATGTCACCAATACCACTTCCATCAACTAAAACATTACCAGATGGTATGCGTCCTGCTTTACGTGCAGAATCTTTAGTAAGTGCTAGAACATCACCGATATCAAAGATAAAGACATTGTCAGGATCTACACCACATTCAATACCAGATTGACCGTGGGCTTGTAACATTCTATATTCACCATGAATTGGTAAAAAGAATTTAGGTCTGATTAAACGTAACATTAATTGTTGATCTCCTTGAGATCCGTGGCCAGAAGTGTGAATGTTCGAAACTTTATTATGGATAACTTCTGCACCAGCACGATAAAGTGAATTAATTGTACGATTAATACTCTTAGTATTACCTGGAATAGGCGATGAACTAAATACTACTGTATCTTCAGGAATGATTTTAATTTGTTTATGTGTTCCATTAGCAATTCGAGAAAGTGCAGCCATAGGTTCACCTTGTGAACCAGTACATAAAATTAGTAGTTTGTGTTTTGGAATACTGTTAATTTTATTAGGTTCAACGAACGTTTCAGGTGGGGCTTTAATATAACCAAGCTCCATACCAATTTTAATATTATTTTCCATAGAACGACCAAAAGTTACAATTTTGCGATCGTACTTAATTGCTGCTTCCACTGCTTGTTGTACACGGTAAATGTTAGAAGCAAATGTCGCAAAGATAATACGACCTGTACAATTTCTGAAAATTTTATCTACATTTTGTCCTACTTCACGTTCACTTAATGTGAAATCAGGTACCAATGCATTTGTTGAATCTGAAAGTAAGCATAGTACACCTTCATCACCTAAGCGCGCCATTTTTCCAATGTTTGCTGGCTCACCTACAGGTGTAAAATCAAACTTGAAATCTCCAGTATGCACGATATTACCCTCAGGTGTATTAACAATAACACCATAAGCTTCAGGAATACTGTGCGTAGTTAAATAGAATGAAATTTCAAAGTGTTTCGATTTGATAACACTGCTTTCATCAATTTCAATTAATTTGGTAGTTCTTAATAAATGATGTTCTTCTAGTTTATTTCTAATAAGACCTAAAGCTAAAGGACCACCATAGATAGGCACATTTATTTTCTTTAAAAGGTAGGGCACACCACCTATATGGTCTTCGTGACCATGAGTAATAAATAGACCAACGATCTTATCTTGATTTTGTTCGAGATAAGTATAGTCAGGAATTACGTAATCAATACCGAGTAAATTATCATCTGGGAATTTAATACCTGCATCGATAATTACGATTTCATCCTGATATTCAATGGCATAAGTGTTTTTTCCGACCTCACCTAAACCACCAAGCGCATATACTGCTACCTCATTTTTATGAATTTGTTTCATTATTCAGCTTGCTCCACGTTGAAGTGATCAGATTGTTTTTCATATTCTAAATGTGTGCCCTCTAATTTAGTAACAAATTCAATGTTGTAATTACGTTTTTTCAAATAACGTCTTACTTGTTCTTCGGTTTGTGCTTCTACGTAAATTGTTTGCGTGTTCTCACGTACAATTACTTCGTCTTTATTATGTTGATAAAATACTTTGAATACTGCCATTATATATATTTCCTCCTAAATGCATTTCTTTTTATAAATATTAAATGTATAAATAACAAACCCTAGTATTAATAAAATAGGCAATTCTCTGAATATAAAAGAACATACCAGCTTTCTGCCTAGTATGTTTCTAGGGTGGTTGTAATTCGTTCAATTTAAGAATAAGTATTACAATATTAAACCTATCCAATTATTTATTATTTTACATGATGTGCATAAATAAATAAAGCAGTTTTATCTTCTATTAAAATAGAAGGGATCTAGTGTTGTATGTTTGTCTCTTAAATAATTGTTAATTTATTTCATAATAATGATATTGTATCACGATATGAATAATAAATTTAACTTTGCGTGTTAGTGTAAAATCTAATGACTTAAATTTATTGTAAGTCATTGCATTTACTGTATTCTAAACAGTTAATATCTCAATACTAATAGCGAATGCTAAAAATTTATAAATATGAAAAACTAGAATACTTAGGAGAGAATAGACAAATATTTTGAAATTTCAGTTTTTATATTAAATTGTACTTGAGCATTAAGTTGTAATTCTTTATGATTACAGTATAAAGGAAATGGAATTAGAGAGTGAACAAGTAAAGTAAATTTGAGAAATGGATTTAGGTGATTATTATGGATCAGGTGACAAGAATAATTGAAGATGTAAAAAAGGAAAAAAATAGAAATGATAAAATATTTAAAGGTGCTACTTTTGAAGTGCGGACGGAGCAAGTAATAATGTTCTTTAATTACGACGAGATTATTAATACACAAAATGAAAATCACTTCTTTGTTAAACACAATCACGACCCTGAATTTTTAGATATTCAATCTTTAAATAGTGTAAAAAGAGAATTAGATAATTTACACATTCCATACAATGAAAGACGCGATGACTTTATGTAAAGCATATGTATACTGACAATTGAAAGTTTATTGTCATGTACAAATAGCAGTTTTTAGTTTAAAAGCGTTGAACTATAAACATATTATTTTAGGCTGGTGCATTACTGCGCCAGCCTGTTTTATTACAATTCCACTGCATCTGCTTTCGGCTGTAATGGGTGCTGTGCATCGATATGATCGTAAAACATCACACCATTAATATGGTCAATCTCGTGTTGTACTACGATTGCAGGATAACCTTTAAGACGTAATTTTACTTCTTTACCGTCAATGTCTGTAGCTTTAACAGTAATGCGGTTTTTACGATGTACTAATCCAGGGATATCTTCATCAACACTTAAACAACCTTCACCAGTTGGTAAGTATGCTTCTTGTACACTATGACTCATTATTTTTGGATTAACTAACATTAAATCATATGAATTGCCTTCACCGTCATCTGGTAAGTACACAGCAATCATTCTTTTAGATAAGTTGATTTGTGGGGCAGCTAAACCAACACCCGAACGTAATCCGTATTTATTAGCTAATTCCTCATCTTGACTATTAATTAAAAATTCGCGCATAGCTAATAATGTATTGCGGTCTTCTTCTGATAGAGGTAATGACACTTCTTGCGCTTTTTCACGTAGCGTGGGATGTCCATCTCTAATAATATCTTTCATTGTTAACATTGTTATTACACCTTCCTTAATTCAAACTATACCAAATATATATTAGTATAATACAGTAATCTATTTGATTTATACTATAATATTATATAATATAGCACACACATATGAGGAGGTTTAAGCTCAAAATGAAATTTAAACATGGTATTGTAGTCACATTAGCATCGGCAGTTTTTTTAGCTGGATGTACAACAGATAAAGGTGAAATGAAGAATTATAATGAACAAATTCAAAAAGCATTTGACGAAGAAAAGTCTATTTCAAGTACGGGTAAAAAACTTAATGAGTTAGAACAGCAAAAACAAAAATTAGTAAAAGATATAAATGGTAATGATGAACAAAAAGTGAATAAGACTGCAAGTAAAATCTTAGATAATGTCAAAGAACGTAAATCAACATTTAAAAAAGAAGTAGAGGCAATTAATAAATCAGAAGAAGATTATAAAAAAGCTGGCAAGCATATAGAAAATATCGGTAATAATAAAAAACAAGAAGAAGTTCAACAATTAGATGATGCTTTGAAAGCCAAATATCAAGCACATGAAAAGTACGCTGAAGCATACAATAATGTGTTAGATAAAGAGGAAGATATGTTTAAATATATGTCTGGCGATCAAATTGAACAAAGTAAGATTGACGAAAAATCAAAAGAAGTTTCTAAATCTTATAAAGAAATGGACAAACAATTTAAAGCATATTCCAAAGCAATGAAAAAAGTAGATGAAGAAAAGAAAGATGTAGATAATTTAATTTAATAATCCAACATGTTATGGTATATATATCAATAATATGATTGCGTTTACATTTGTCGCATAATTTACTCCAATAAATAGTGGTACAGTTGCAACTGTTTTATTAGTACAGTTACAAAACTGTACCTCTTTCTATTGCAACAGAACTTTTTTAAATTGTTTAACAGTATAACAGATATGTGATACAATGTGAGAGGATAAAATGAATTTCTATTATACGGGAAAGGTATGGTGAATTGAATGGCTCAGAAGTTAAAGGCCCAATTCGATGCAGAGAAAGTATTGAATGATACTCAATCTCAATTTGAAATGATTCAAATATTGGATGAAGACGGTAATGTTGTTAATAACGATTTAGTACCAGACTTATCAGACGAAGAGTTAGTTGAATTAATGGAGAGAATGGTTTGGACACGTATTCTTGATCAACGTTCTATTTCTTTAAATAGACAAGGACGTTTAGGTTTCTATGCTCCAACAGCAGGACAAGAAGCTTCACAACTTGCTTCACAATACGCTTTAGAAAAAGAAGATTATATTTTACCAGGTTATCGTGACGTACCTCAGTTAATTTGGCATGGTTTACCATTAACAGAAGCGTTCTTATTCTCAAGAGGACACTTTAAAGGTAACCAATTCCCAGAAGGCGTTAACGCACTAAGCCCACAAATCATTATTGGTGCACAATATGTACAAACAGCTGGTGTTGCACTAGGTATTAAAAAACGCGGTAAACAAGCGGTAGTAATTACTTATACTGGTGACGGTGGTTCATCACAAGGTGACTTCTACGAAGGTATCAACTTTGCTTCTGCATACAAAGCGCCAGCAATTTTTGTAATCCAAAATAACAACTATGCTATTTCAACACCACGTAGTAAACAAACAGCAGCAGTTACTTTAGCGCAAAAAGCAATTTCAGTAGGTATTCCTGGAATTCAAGTAGATGGTATGGATGCTTTAGCAGTATACCAAGCAACTAAAGAAGCTCGTGATCGCGCAGTTAATGGCGAAGGGCCAACGTTAATCGAAACAGTGACTTATCGTTATGGTCCACATACAATGGCTGGTGACGACCCAACTAAATACCGTACTTCTGATGAAGATTCTGAATGGGAGAAAAAGGATCCATTAGTACGTTTTAGAAAATTCTTAGAAAACAAAGAATTATGGTCTGAAGAAAAAGAAAATGAAGTAATTGAACGTGCGAAAGCAGAAATTAAAACAGCTATTAAAGAAGCTGACAACACTGACAAACAAACTGTTACTGATTTAATGGATAACATGTATGATGAAATGCCACAAAACTTAGTAGAGCAGTACGAAATTTATCAAGAGAAGGAGTCGAAGTAACCCATGGCACAAATGACAATGGTACAAGCGATTAATAATGCGCTTAAAACTGAATTACAAAACGACGAGAACGTTTTACTTTTCGGTGAAGACGTTGGTGTTAACGGTGGTGTTTTCCGTGTAACTGAAGGGTTACAAAAAGAATTTGGTGAAGACCGTGTATTCGACACACCATTAGCAGAATCAGGTATCGGCGGTTTAGCATTAGGCTTAACATTAGAAGGATACCGTCCTGTTATGGAAATCCAATTCTTAGGTTTCGTATTTGAAGTGTTCGATTCAGTAGCAGGTCAAATCGCACGTCACCGTTTCCGTTCAGGTAACTCAAAACAAGCACCAGTAACAATTCGTGCACCTTTTGGTGGTGGTGTACATACACCAGAATTGCACGCAGATAACTTAGAAGGTATTTTAGCTCAATCACCAGGATTAAAAGTGGTTATCCCATCAAATCCATATGACGCTAAAGGATTATTAATTTCTGCTATTAGAAGTAATGACCCAATTGTTTATTTAGAACACATGAAATTATATCGTTCATTCCGTGATGAAGTACCGGAAGAAGAATACACAATTGATATCGGCAAAGCTAGCGTAAAACAAGAAGGTAACGATATTACTTTAATTGCTTATGGTGCAATGGTTCAAGAATCATTAAAAGCAGCAGAAGAATTAGAAAAAGAAGGTTATTCAGTAGAAGTTATTGACTTACGTACTGTACAACCTATCGATATCGAAACATTAGTAGCTTCAGTTGAAAAAACAGGACGCGCAGTTGTAGTTCAAGAAGCTCAACGTCAAGCTGGTGTTGGTGCTACAGTAGCATCTGAATTAGCAGAACGTGTTATCTTATCATTAGAAGCACCTATTGCTCGAGTAGCTGCAGCAGATACTGTATATCCATTCACACAAGCGGAAAATGTTTGGTTACCAAATAAAAACGATATCATTGAAAAAGCTAAGGCAACTTTAGAATTTTAATTATTACTTAGAGACGAAGTAGATAAGTTAATTTAATTACTACTTCGTTCTGAGATTAATATAATTTGTGCTAAGCTATAGATACAGCTTAGTCACATTTATCATAAGAAAACTTAAAATGAAATCTTAGGAGGATAATAACGTGGCATTTGAATTTAAATTACCCGATATTGGTGAAGGTATCCACGAAGGCGAAATCGTAAAATGGTTTGTAAAAGCTGGAGATCAAATCGAAGAAGATGACGTTTTAGCTGAAGTACAAAACGACAAATCAGTTGTAGAAATTCCGTCTCCTGTTAGTGGGACTATTGAAGAGGTTCTTGTTGATGAAGGAACTGTAGCAGTCGTAGGTGATACGATTGTTAAAATCGACGCACCTGATGCAGAAGAGATGCAATTTAAAGGTAGCGACGAAGATTCATCTGAAGAATCAGCACCTGCTGAAGAAGAAAGCAAAGAAGAAGCACCAGTAGCATCTGCTTCATCTGATGAAGATGTAGATGAAAGTAAACGTGTTAAAGCTATGCCTTCAGTACGTAAATATGCGCGTGAAAAAGGCGTTAACATTAAAGCCGTTTCTGCTTCAGGTAAAAACGGTCGCGTAACGAAAGAAGACATTGATGCACACTTAAGTGGTGATACACAAGCTTCTAACGAAAGTGCTGCTCAAGAAACAACTGAAGCAACATCAACTTCAGGACAATCAACTGCAGTATCAACAGAAGGTGAGTTCCCAGAAACAACTGAAAAAATCCCTGCTATGCGTAAAGCTATCGCAAAAGCAATGGTTAATTCTAAACACACTGCACCACACGTAACATTAATGGATGAAATTGATGTTCAAGAATTATGGGATCACCGTAAAAAATTCAAAGAAGTTGCAGCTGAACAAGGTACTAAATTAACTTTCTTACCTTATGTAGTTAAAGCATTAGTTTCAGCACTTAAGAAATACCCAGCATTAAATACTTCATTTAATGAAGAAGCTGGCGAAATTGTACACAAACATTATTGGAACATCGGTATCGCAGCTGACACTGATAGAGGTTTACTTGTACCAGTTGTTAAAAATGCTGACCGTAAATCAATGTTCGCTATTTCAGATGAAATTAATGAACTTGCTGTTAAAGCACGTGATGGTAAATTAGCACCAGATGAAATGAAAGGTGCTACATGTACAATTAGTAATATCGGTTCAGCTGGTGGACAATGGTTCACACCAGTTATCAATCACCCAGAAGTTGCAATTTTAGGTATTGGCCGTATTGCACAAAAACCTATCGTAAAAGATGGCGAAATTGTTGCAGCACCAGTATTGTCATTATCATTAAGTTTTGACCATAGACAAATTGATGGTGCAACAGGACAAAACGCAATGAACCATATTAAACGATTATTAAATAATCCAGAATTATTATTAATGGAGGGGTAAAACATGGTAGTTGGAGATTTCCCAATTGAAACAGATACTATAGTCATTGGAGCAGGACCAGGGGGTTACGTTGCAGCAATTCGTGCAGCACAATTAGGTCAAAAAGTGACAATCGTAGAAAAAGGCGAATTAGGCGGCGTTTGTTTAAACGTTGGTTGTATTCCTTCTAAAGCATTGTTACATGCTTCACACCGTTATGATGAAGTTCAAAAATCAGAAAATTTAGGTGTTATTGCTGAAGGCGTATCACTTAAATTTGATAAAGTTCAAGAATTCAAACAATCAGTTGTTAAAAAATTAACTGGTGGTGTTGAAGGTCTATTAAAAGGTAACAAAGTTGAAATTGTTAAAGGTGAAGCTTACTTCGTAGATAACAACAGTTTACGTGTTATGGACGAAAAGAGTGCACAAACTTATAATTTCAAAAATGCAATTATTGCTACTGGATCAAGACCTATTGAAATTCCTAACTTTAAATTTGGTAACCGTGTTATTGATTCAACAGGTGCTTTAAACTTACAAGAAGTACCAGGCAAACTTGTTGTTGTTGGTGGCGGTTATATTGGTTCTGAATTAGGAACTGCTTTTGCTAACTTCGGTTCAGAAGTTACAATCTTAGAAGGTGCAAAAGACATCTTAGGCGGTTTCGAAAAACAAATGACTCAACCTGTTAAAAAAGGTATGAAAGAAAAAGGTGTAGAAATCGTTACTGAAGCGATGGCTAAATCTGCTGAAGAAACAGAAAATGGCGTAACTGTTACTTATGAAGCTAAAGGCGAAGAGCAAACAATCGAAGCTGACTTTGTTTTAGTAACTGTAGGTCGTCGTCCAAACACTGATGAGCTTGGATTAGAAGAGCTAGGTGTTAAATTCGCGGACCGCGGATTAATTGAAGTAGACAAACAAAGCCGTACATCAATTAGTAATATCTTTGCAATTGGTGATATCGTACCTGGTTTACCACTTGCACATAAAGCAAGTTATGAAGCAAAAGTAGCAGCTGAAGTTATTTCAGGTGAAGCTTCTGAAGTAGACTACATCGGTATGCCTGCTGTATGTTTCACTGAGCCAGAACTAGCACAAGTAGGTTACACTGAACAACAAGCAAAAGATGAAGGCTTAGAAGTTAAAGCTTCAAAATTCCCTTATGCAGCAAATGGTCGTGCGTTATCATTAGATGATACAACTGGATTTGTTAAATTATTAACATTAAAAGAAGATGATACATTAGTAGGTGCACAAGTAGTAGGTACTGGCGCTTCTGATATCATTTCTGAATTAGGTTTAGCAATTGAATCTGGTATGAATGCTGAAGACTTATCATTAACAATACATGCTCACCCAACATTAGGTGAAATGTCTATGGAAGCTGCTGAAAAAGCATTAGGATTACCAATTCATACAATGTAATTAACGTTAATATTTATTAAGGTGTTATTAGCTTTAGAAACGTATTAACTATTTGGGGCGGGACTATGGAATCAAATTAATATAATTTGGTTACTATCCCGCTCTTTTTATATTAAAAATAAAGTGGTGATTACATGGAATATGAATATCCTATTGATTTAGATTGGTCAAATGATGAAATGATGACAGTAGTGTCTTTTTTTAATGCAGTAGAAGCATTTTATGAAAATAAAGTACAACGAGAAACACTCTTAGCGAGATATCAACAATTTAAAAAAATTGTTCCTGGTAAAGCTGAGGAAAAACAAATATTTAAAAGTTTTGAACAAAGTAGTGGCTACAGTAGTTATCATGCTGTAAAACACGCTCAAACAGCAACTGATCAACAGTTTGTTAGTGACAACACGAAATAACTATTGTCTTAAGAGCTATATTTTGGTATTTTTATAAAGCGTTACATAAATGCGTTATAAAATAGACCAAAATATAGCTTTTTTAATTTGCTAATAATGACACAGCTAATACTCAAAAATATTATCTTACTACTGATAGATGCAACATGGGACATAACCTATAACAGAATGGTATATAGTAAATAATGTGTCTTATAAATTGAGCCATGCAGTATATAAATGAATGTGACATTAAACTTAAACTATTTATAATGAGTGACAACTTAGCACTATAAAGTAAAATAAAGTCTCTATGTAGGGGCGGTTATATGAAAGCAAAGTAATGTTGTTTGTTTTCTAACCAGCTCCTTTCTATTATTTGAGGAGGAAAGTAAGTGAACCCTTTATTATCATTTCAATCTGTTAGTAAAGCTTATAATGACGAAAAAATATTGGATGGAATAGATTTACAAATTGAATCAGGACATTTTTATACTTTACTAGGACCTTCAGGTTGTGGTAAAACAACAATTTTAAAACTGATTGCTGGATTTGAACAACCTGATGACGGTACTATAATCTATCAAAATCAAGCTATAACAGCGCTACCTCCAAATAAGCGAAAAGTGAATACGGTATTTCAAGATTATGCATTGTTTCCGCATTTAAATGTTTTTGAAAATGTTGCTTTTGGCTTACGAGTTAAGAAAAAAGACAAACAAACCATTGCTCAAAAAGTAAAAGAAGTATTAGCTTTAGTAAAGTTAACAGGTTATGAACAAAAGAATATTGCAGATATGAGTGGTGGACAACAACAACGTGTTGCAATCGCGCGTGCAATTGTAAATGAACCTGAAATTTTATTGTTAGATGAATCATTATCAGCATTGGATTTAAAACTGCGTACTCAAATGCAATATGAGTTGAGAGATATTCAAGCTCGCTTAGGCATTACTTTTGTTTTCGTGACACATGATCAGGAAGAAGCATTGGCATTGAGTGATTATATATTTGTTATGAAAGATGGTAAAATTCAACAATTTGGGACGCCGACTGATATATATGATGAACCCGTAAACCGTTTTGTTGCTGATTTTATTGGGGAATCTAATATTATTCCGGGAACAATGGTACAAGATTATGTAGTAAATATTTATGGCCAGAATTTTGATTGTGTAGATATGGGGATTACACCTGATAGACAAGTAGAAGTTGTAATTCGCCCAGAAGATATAATTTTATCATCTCTCGAACAAGGCTTGTTTGAAGTGACAGTTGATTCAATGTTATTTAGAGGTGTACATTATGAAATTTGTTGTATAGATAGAAAGGGTTATGAATGGGTTATTCATTCAACTAAAAAGGCCGAACTTGGTGCTAAAGTAGGCTTGTATTTTGAACCTGAAGCGATACATATTATGGTGCCAGGAGAAAGTGAAGCTGAATTTGATAAACGTATCGATAGCTATGAGGACTCAACACATGCGTAATATAAGTCGTTGGTTGTTTGTACCATATATTTTATGGATGTTACTGTTTATTATTGTCCCTATATTATTACTTGTGTATTTTTCATTTGTAGATTTAGATGGTCATTTTAGTTTGACCAATTATCAACAAATTTTGTCTTCACGTTATCTTATAATGTTTTGGGAGTCTATTTTGTACGCTTCACTAATAACACTCATTACGTTAGCTATTAGTTATCCTGCTGCCTATTTTATACGTGGTTCCAAATGGCAAAACTTATGGCTGCTAATTTTAATTATTCCAACTTGGATAAATTTACTTCTTAAGACTTATGCATTTATAGGATTATTCAGTCATGATGGTATTATCAATCAAATATTAACTTTTTTACATTTACCTAAAGCAGATCTCTTATTTACTGCACCTGCTTTCTTAATTGTAGCAAGTTATATTTACATTCCATTTATGATTTTACCTATTTTCAATAGTATGAAAGATATACCAACTAATATTTTACAAGCTGCTAGTGATTTAGGAGCTAGCCCGATAGTTAGATTTACAAAAGTAATTCTACCGTTAACTAAGCAAGGTATTCTTACAGGGGTACAAGTTACGTTTATTCCTGCTTTATCTTTGTTTATGATTACACGATTAATTGCAGGTAACAAAGTCATTAACATTGGTACATCAATTGAAGAGCAATTTTTAGTAATTCAAAATTACGGTATGGGTTCGACGATAGCTATCGGTTTGCTCGTGTTTATGGCTTTAATATTAGTTATGACAAATAAAAAATCTTCAGAAAGAAAAGAGTGAATCATATGAAATGGTACGGCAAGTTATATATTGGTATTTTAATAGGCATTTTATACATACCTATTATATTTTTGATGGTGTATTCATTTAATTCTGCCGGCAATATGATCCATTTTGAAGGGTTTACCTTAGAACATTATCAAACTTTGTTTCACAATAATAAACTGCTATCTGTAATTTTTAATACAATAGCAATTGCTTTAATTGCTGCTGCTATCTCTACTGTTATTGGTACGATGGGGGCGATTGGTTTATACCATTTGAGAAATAAGCAATTAAAAGTTTCCTTATTGACTTTGAATAATGTCTTGATGGTATCTTCTGATGTCGTAATTGGCGCTTCATTTTTAATCATGTTTACGACAATAGGGCACTTTACAGGGTTAGGATTAGGTTTTACTACTGTGTTAATTTCTCATATCGCATTTTGTATACCAATCGTAGTAATTATAGTGCTACCAAGACTATACGAAATGAATAGTAATATGATTCGTGCAGCTAGAGATTTAGGTGCTACTGATTATCAAGTGTTAAGCAAAGTGATGTTACCACAGTTATTTCCTGGTATTTTAGCAGGTTTTTTTATGGCATTAACGTACTCCTTAGATGATTTTACAGTAAGTTTTTTTGTAACAGGTAATGGTTTTAGTGTATTATCAGTTGAAGTCTATGCCATGGCAAGAAAGGGCATTAGTATGGAAATTAACGCTATCTCTACCTTGCTCTTCGTAATTATTATAGTTGGGGTTATAGGTTATTACACTGTTCAAAATATAGTGACACGTAATCATCATCGAAAGCGAGGTATGGAATCGTGAAATATGTGTTACAATTAATATTTACTGCTTTATTCGTTGGTCTATTAGCCCTATATATTAGTCATGAATTGACTACAGGAGATACAACTAAAAAGACTGAAAAAATTAATGTTTATAACTGGGGAGAATATATCGATCCTGCATTAATTAAACAATTTGAACAACAGACAGGAATACAAGTAGTCTATGAAACATTTGATTCCAATGAAGCAATGGAAGCTAAAATACGTAATGGCGGAACAAATTATGATGTTGTGTTCCCAAGTGACTATACTGTGCAAAAAATGACTAGAGAAAAATTATTATTACCAATTGACCATTCAAAAATACCAAACATTAAAAATCTTGATAAACATTATATGGATATGCCATTTGATCCAAAAAATCAATATTCTGTACCATATTTCTTTGGTACTGTGGGTATTATATATAATACCAAGGCATATCCTAATGATAATTTTACTTCATGGGAAAGTTTGTACAACCCAAAATATGAGGAAGATATTTTATTGGTTGATGGTGCACGGGAAATTATAGGATTATCTTTAAACAAATTAGGTTATAGTTTAAATGATAAGAATCCTCAACATTTACGACAAGCAGAACAAGATTTAACACAATTAGCTCCTCAAATTAGAGGGGTAGTTGGTGATGAAGTAACTATGATGTTAGAACAACATGAAGTAAACATTGCGGTTGTATGGAGTGGTGTTGCAGCACCTATTATTCAAAATAATCCAGATTTTAATTACGTAGTCCCTAAAGAAGGGTCGAATTTGTGGTTCGATAATATGGCCATTCCTAAAACAGCACAAAATAAAGCAGGAGCTTATAAATTTATGAATTTCCTGTTAGATAAAAAAGTAAGTAAGCAAAATACTGAATGGGTAGGTTATGCAACACCTAACAAACAAGCTCGAGAAGCATTACCCGAAGAAATTAGCGATGATCAACGTTTTTATCCTAATCGTACTACCCAAGAGCGTTTGGAAGTTTATGAAGATTTAGGACAGAAAACACTTAGTGAATATAACGAAAAATTCTTGAATTTTAAAATGTTATTAAAATAAAGAAAGTTAGTAGTTATTTTCATTTGTTTTCGATATAATGATTTGACTAGTAATATAAGGAGTTGTAGATACATGTCAGGAGAGCAATATATGCAAGTTAGACGTCCTGTGAGTAGGTTGGCAGAAAAAGTATTAGGTTGGTTAAGTTGGGTATTTTTATTACTCTTAACAATTGCTACTATGTTTGTCGCCTTAGTTTCATTTAGCAGTGAAACGTCCATCCAAAACTTAGAAACTTCATTGAATGGTAATCAATTCATACAACAAATTTTAGCGAATAATAGTATGACAACAACACAAGCAGTTATTTGGTTACAAAATGGTATATGGGCTGTAATTGTCTTTTTAATTGTATGTTTGTTGATTTCATTTTTAGCACTTATTTCAATGAATATTAGAATGTTATCTGGTTTCTTGTTTTTAATTGCTACACTCATTACTTTGCCATTAGTGCTATTATTTGTAACACTAATTATTCCTGTATTATTTTTAATCGTATCGATTATGATGTTTGCAAGAAAAGAGAAAGTAGAAGCTATACCGGCTTATTATGGTTACGATGATGACTATGAAGATGACGTGTATGAACCTGCTAAAAAACGCAGAAACGGTAGAGTTCAACAAGAGACGACAGTTGAACCAGAGCCAGAACCAGAAGAACAACACAGTGAACCTGTTGAAGACGTCGAAGCAGATACAGAGAAAAACTCATTACGTCGTGGTGGATATAGTTCAGAAGTAGCTCGACAAGTGAATGCTGATATAGCTGACGAAGAACCTCAAGTATTATCTAGACAAGCTAAATATAATTACAAAAAGAAAAAAGATGATAATACGCATGATGATGATTTTGGTCAAGTAAGCAGTGTCTACGGTGAAGGTAATGACGATTATGTATCTCAAGAAGAACAGAAAAAACAAGAAGAAATGCAACGTCAACAAGCCGAAGAAGAGCGTCGTAAACAGCAGGAAGCGGAAGAAAAGGCTCGCATAAAACAAGAGAAAGCAGAAGAAGCCCAAAGATTAAAACAGGAAAAGGCAGAGGAAAAATCTCGTATTAAAGAAGAAAAGAAAGAACTTAAAAAACGTATTAAAGAAAAACGCAAACAACAACCAAGTGCAGTGGCACAACGTAGAATGAACTATGAAGAACGTAAAAAAGTGACATCACAAGATGTTGATAATCAAGCTGAAGATACTCAGCAAGATGAAAAGGAAAAATAATTTAATTACTCTTAAAAATAGCTACTTACATTATCTTATGTAAGTAGCTATTTTATGTTGTCATTGAAAACAATTTCGGTATTTTTTACAACTCGAATAAATCGTACATGTTTGGGATTTTCTAAAAATTTGATAATATTAAAACGAGAGAAAGGATGAATAAGAATGAAATTAAAAGCTGAAAAAATTATGGCTTGGATAGCTAATGGTTTAAGTATTTTATATGTGATAATTGTTATTTTTGGATTGTTCTTATTGAAGTCTAATACCCAAGAATTTCAAGCCATGTTTGATGAAATAACACAGCAACAAGGACAAACTATATCTACGGATATGATGTATATGAGTTACATTATCCAAGTAGTGGCACTGGTGATAGTTAGTATTATTGCCATCATTGCAACATTGATTATGAAAGCTAATAGAGTTTTAGCGGCAAGTTTATTTATAGTTGTTGCAATTATAAGTTTGTTTGTTTCTAATTTAGTTGCTATGGTTTTATGGCTTATTGTGGCAATTCGCTTATTTACAAAGAAAAAAAATAAAAATGATGGAACGAGGGGTCAGTTTACTAAAGAGAATTCATGGAACCCCGAGGAAGAGTTGAAAGATAAAAAGAATGATCCTTATATTTACTAACAAGAAAACGCCAAGTGGTGAAGCACTTGGCGTTTTTCATTATGTAATATTAAAATTTATAAAATTGTAATAACTGAGTAAATGTATCTTCTAGAAATGTTAAAAAGGCTTTGTCGGACTTTAACTCACTCGCATTTGGTTCAAGTGTGCGAGCAACAAAAAATTCACCTTTTTTCACATTTTTAACTCGTTCTATTGCTTCTTGAATACTAGCATCATCCATATCTTTGATGTATGTTTTTTCTTGAGTCATATGATCCAAGCTAATACTATAATCAGCCGGTAATTGTTTTAAAGCATCCATATTATTTTCGAAGACAGCTACTTGTTGTCCTTTGTCTTTGGCTTCGTGCATAATACCGTACATCACAAATAATTGTGACTCAAAAAGTCCGATTTGAAAATGTGGTTGCATTTTATAACCACGTTTATTAGTAGCGAATGCTACCCACGTGTCTTTTGGTGGATTGACAACACGTCTTGCATGTTTGGCCACATGTGGATAAAAAGTTTCTCCTGTGGCAGTTTCAAGAAATTGAGAGAAATAATCTCCTAATTCATGCAATTGTGGTCTTATATTATCATCTAAGGCTGACATACGTGCGTCTAAACCTGGAATTGAAAAAGTTTTAAAGTCTTTGGGTTTAAAAGTATATTTTGTCATGTTGACCTCCTAATAGCAGTCTATTTGATGGTATTGTAGCATAAATTTCGACTGAAAAAATATAGTTATGCATAGATTGTTATTAATTAGACAAAAATAAAAGTGTATGTATACCACTAAAGCATTCCTTGAGAAATTTTAGGGTTTTAAAGTTTATAGTCGAGTTTAATAGTGTATTTACTGTATAATATGAAGCAAGGTAGGAGATGATATGATGACTGTATACGAATTTGCAAAAGGCTTGATATTAGAAGCAGGCAATAACGTTAGGAAGATTATGGATCAAGATCTTGAAATTGAGACCAAATCCAATCCTAATGATTTAGTTACGAATGTTGATAAGGCAACTGAACATTATATTTATGATAATATCATGCAAACTTATCCTAATCATGCTGTTATAGGTGAAGAAGGTCACGGACATGATTTAGTAGATACATCAGGCGTAGTATGGGTTGTTGATCCTATTGATGGTACGCTTAATTTTGTGCATCAAGGTGAAAATTTTGCTATTTCAATCGGCATTTTCCAAGATGGTCAACCGTATGCAGGTTTTGTTTATGATGTGATGAATGATGTGTTATATCATGCAAAAGTAGGTGAAGGCGCATTTGAAAATGAGACGCTATTACCGAGCATAAAGGATACACAATTAAAACAAAGTATTATTGCTATAAATCCCAACTGGTTAACTAAACCTAAATTAGGTGAAATGTTTAAACCAATAGTAGAAGATGCGCGCAGTGCAAGAGCATATGGCTCTGCAGCTTTAGAAATTATTTATGTTGCTACGGGTAAACTTGCTGCGTATATTACACCAAGACTACAACCGTGGGATTTTGCTGGAGGACTAATTATTCTCCATGAAGTCAATGGGGTTGCTTCTAATTTAGGAGGAGCTACTTTATCTATTACATCTGCAAATTCCATCGTGATAGCAAATAAACAATTACACAATGAATTATTAACTTCTTATTTTAATTATCATCAAGACACGATTACTGTTTTACATGAGCGTATGCAGCAAAAATAAAAATAGAGAGCTAAGGTTACAAATCATCATAATGTGATTTGCGAATCCTTGCTCTCTTCTATTAAACAGTAAAGTACTGATTATAACCAGCCGTTTTCACGATATTTCTTTTTTAACGTAAAGCCAACGCCAAATGTTGCAATGAATAATATAAGTGTTAAAATCATCAGTGGAACATTTGTAGCTGCTAAGCTGAAACTAAACAATAATAAGAATACTATTGCTACTACTGAAAGTACCCAAAAAATTGCTTTAGATTTTTGTTGTTTTTGTTGCATCCCGACCACACCTTTATTGTTTTCTTTAACCAATTATATGATATAATAAAAAAGTTGCAATTAAAAGTGGGAATTTACTCAAGAAAGGAAAATAATTAATGACTCAAATTAGAGAAGATGTTCGTAATATAGCTATCATTGCACACGTAGACCATGGTAAAACAACTTTAGTAGATGAATTGTTAAAACAATCTGGTATTTTTCGTGAGAATGAACATGTAGACGAAAGAGCGATGGATTCAAATGATATAGAAAGAGAACGTGGTATTACTATACTAGCTAAAAACACTGCCGTAGATTATAAAGGGACACGTATTAATATTTTAGATACTCCTGGACACGCTGACTTTGGCGGTGAAGTTGAGCGTATCATGAAAATGGTAGATGGAGTGGTATTAGTAGTTGATGCTTATGAAGGTACGATGCCACAAACGCGTTTTGTGTTGAAAAAAGCGCTAGAACAAAATTTAAAACCTGTTGTAGTTGTAAATAAAATAGATAAACCATCTGCAAGAGCAGAAGCGGTAGTAGATGAAGTATTAGACCTATTTATCGAATTAGAAGCTTCAGACGAGCAACTAGAATTCCCAGTGGTTTATGCTGCAGCAGTAAATGGTACAGCGAGTTTAGATGCAGAGCAACAAGATGAAAATATGCAGTCATTATACGAAACAATTATTGATTACGTACCAGCACCAGTAGATAATCGCGAAGAACCTTTACAATTCCAAATTGCATTATTAGATTACAATGATTATGTGGGACGTATTGGCGTAGGACGTGTGTTTAGAGGAACAATGCGTGTAGGTGATAATGTTTCACTTATTAAATTAGATGGAACAATTAAAAATTTCCGTGTAACTAAAATCTTTGGTTATTTTGGATTAAACAGAGTTGAAGTTCAAGAAGCCGTTGCTGGTGATTTAATTGCTGTATCAGGAATGGAAGACATTAACGTTGGTGAAACAGTAACACCGCATGATCATCAAGAAGCGTTACCAGTACTACGAATCGATGAACCAACATTAGAAATGACATTTAAAGTAAATAATTCACCGTTTGCAGGTCGTGAAGGTGACTTTGTAACAGCACGTCAAATTCAAGAACGTTTAGATCAACAATTAGAAACAGATGTATCATTGAAAGTTACGCAAACTGATTCACCTGATACATGGATTGTTGCAGGACGTGGAGAATTACATTTATCAATATTAATTGAAAATATGCGTCGTGAAGGCTATGAATTACAAGTTTCTAAACCACAAGTTATCTTAAAAGATATTGATGGTGTTACTTGTGAACCATTCGAACGTGTACAATGTGAAGTGCCACAAGAATATACTGGTGGCGTTATTGAGTCTTTAGGTCAACGTAAAGGTGAAATGTTAGACATGGCAACAACTGACAATGGCTTAACTCGTATCATCTTTATGGTACCAGCTCGAGGCTTAATCGGATATACTACTGAATTTATGTCACAAACGCGTGGTTATGGTATTATTAACCATACTTTCGAAGAATTTAAACCACGTATTAAAGGCTATATTGGTGGTAGAAGAAATGGTGCGCTCGTTTCAATGGATCAAGGTCAAGCAAGTGCATATGCAATTATGGGCTTAGAAGACCGTGGTACTAACTTTATGGAACCAGGTACTGAAGTATATGAAGGTATGATTGTTGGTGAACATAATAGAGATAATGATTTAACAGTTAATGTGACTAAAGTTAAACAACAAACCAACGTACGTTCAGCAACGAAAGACCAAACAGTGACAATGAAACGTCCAAGAGTCTTAACATTAGAAGAAGCATTGCAATTCATTAATGACGATGAATTAGTAGAGGTTACTCCTGAAAGCATACGTTTAAGAAAGAAAATCTTAGAAAAATCAGCTCGTGAAAAAGAAGCAAAACGTGTGAAACAATTAATGCAAGATGAAGAGTAACACAAAAATCCCAGTCCATGAAATTCATGGACTGGGATTTTTATGTTATCGATGATTAAATGTTGTATATTGATGGCGCTGTTTTGGGCGATCTAATCTACTTTTACATTCATCACACATAAATGTGTGCATCGGATCATTACGTAAACGTTTGGCTTCTAGAGTGTTCTCATCAATAAATACAGTTGTATCACAAATTATACACTGTACTTTAATCATTATTAAATCACCTCAATATGTGTTACATAGTCAAATTGGTGTGAATAGCCATTTTCCGGTGTATAGATAAAACTATTAACGGCGTTGTCTGTATAAAGACGTTTACCTTCATGCGCAAATTTGAAAAATAAATATGGTAATAATTCAATGTCTAATTCAATAGCATCTTGATCATTAAATAAACGAATTTTTGAAGCATCGTGTTTTGGTTCTGCATTTTTAAAAAATGGCGCCATATTAATTACGAATGTACCATCTAACATAGCATTCTTTTTATATTTAATTTCAGAATTTAGTGTTGGTGGATTTGTTTGACCTTCTAAAATGGCACGATTCCATTCACGGTTATCACTAAATTGAATGGGTTTGGAACCATCAAATACACCAGCTTCTAAATCTTCAATTTTGACTTTACGATCATCAAAAATCCAAGTTGTACTATCTAATGTAATTGGAAATTTTACTGCACCTTTAATTTGTATCATTGTCCCAGCTCCCTATGTTAAATTTATCGATTGTTGACACAACTATAAGCTAAATAAAGCTATAAATAGTAATGTGAAATTATGACTATTTTGTGAATTAATATTACATCATGATTACATTTTTATTAAAGATATAATGAATACTAAATAGCAAAATTCCAGTTGATAGTTATGCCTACTACTTTTTAGCCCTGTTTAAGTTAAGTAAAAAAGCGAAGTAATAAACATAAACAATACAATTTAATTTTACCACAGATGAAAGGGCGAAGTATATTACCCAAATTAACTTGCTTTTTAAATCTGTGTAAGATAGAATTTTAATATAAAGTTACATTTGATAGGGGGAGTATGTCATGGTAAAGAGTAAAAATTTAAATAGTGCGGCATATGACCAGTTAAATAAAGATGCAGATAGAATTCTCCAATTGATTAAAGTTCAAATGGATAATCTTACTTTGCCTCAATGCCCATTATACGAAGAAGTACTCGATACTCAAATGTTTGGCTTACAAAAAGAAGTCGATTTTGCAACACAATTAGGATTAATTGATAGAGAAGAAGGAAAAGCGCTCATGTTACGTTTAGAAAAAGAACTTTCAAAATTACATGATGCTTTTACCAATGTTTAATATAATGTATAAATAGAATTAAATGTTTGTTCATAGACAGATTATAAAATGAGTTTGATGACAGTAATAAAACTACATAAACAAATTTTTTAGCTAGAGAGACAATATTACAATTGAGCTTTCTAGCTATTTTTTATAAATAAATTAAAATTCCCTATGACTTTGTTCGAAACTATAGGATAAAATTTGCTATAATGTACAATGTGTAATTTAAATATAATTTAGAAGTTATACATATTATGCACAGTTAATAATGAAATCAATTAAGATTTATGGATTAAACTGTTACAAAAAAGATATTAATATTAGAATTGGATGAAATGTAAATGAAAAACATAAAGCAACTATTTCGACAAGTAGGTAAATATGCGCGATATATCGATTATCCGTTAGTTGTTACATATTTATTACTGTGTTTAATCGGGTTAGTTATGGTTTACAGTGCTAGTATGGTGGCAGCCACAAAAGGTTCATTAACAGGTGGTAACCCAGTTTCAGGAACTTACTTTTATACACGTCAACTGATGTATGTCATCATGAGTTTATGTATTGTCTTTTTCATGGCTTTTTTCCTGAATGTTAAATTTTTAGCTACCACTCGATTTCAAAAATGGATGATGGCGCTTTTAGTAATTTTGTTATTAGCCACATTAGTAGTGGGAAGCAATATTAATGGTTCTAAAAGTTGGATAAATTTAGGATTTATGAATTTACAAGCATCCGAACTGTTAAAAATTGGTATCATTTTATATATACCATATATGATAGAAAAAAAGCGACCACGTGTCTTTACTCAACCTAAACTATTAACCTCACCTATTATTTTGGCAGGTTTTTGTATTGGTCTCGTCTTTTTACAACGAGATGTGGGACAAACATTGCTTATTTTAATTATCTTTTTCGCTATTTTATTTTATGCTGGTATTGGTGTTCAGAAGTCCATTAAGTACATATTAACTATTTTAGTTGGAGCGGTGATCATCGGTTCGTTATTACTATTATTAGGATTAGTACCGGACTATTTAACTGCTCGTTTCAGTACGCTAGCAAATCCATTTAGTACTGAAGAAGGTACTGGTTATCATATTGCCAATTCGTTATTGGCAATAGGTAATGGAGGATTGTTTGGTAGAGGACTTGGTAACAGTATAATGAAACTTGGTTATCTACCTGAACCACACACTGATTTTATCTTTGCGATTATTTGTGAGGAACTTGGTTTAATAGGCGGCTTGTTTGTCATTTGCTTGTTATTCTTTATTGTTTATCGAGCGTTTGAACTAGCTAATAAAACAAGCTCTTATTTCTATAAACTTGTCTGTGTCGGTGTAGCAAGTTATATTGGTAGCCAGACTTTCGTTAATTTGGGTGGTATTTCAGGAACTATTCCATTAACCGGTGTACCATTACCATTCTTGAGTTTTGGTGGCTCTTCAATGATTAGTTTGAGTATTGCTATGGGCTTATTGCTGATTACTGCTAAACAAATTAAAATTGATGAGCAGCGTCTTAAAAAGCAACAACAAAATAATCCGTTTACTAATAGACAACGGTGATTAACATAAAACAAACTTTACAAGGTAAACTGCCTGTAAAGTTTGTTTTTCTATCTCTAGAAAAATTATAATTGCTTAGCTTATTTGCATATAGTGATAAGTTTTTGTTATCAATAGTAATAACTTTTTTTAATTTTTAAAATGTGATAATATGATTAGAGATACGACAAATATACGTTTTATGGCATGATTTAGGTTATAGCCAAGTGTCTCTACAGTGAATTTTAGGTGTATAAATAAACGGAAATTTGCATTATCAATTTTAATCACTGTATACAAAGTTCGTATTTTGATATAATATAATGTATCTAATTATTTAGAAAATTCAAAATTTTAAGGGGGACCATGATTTGAGGAATATAAATAAATTACTAGTAGCCAATCGTGGGGAAATTGCAATACGTATTTTTAGGGCAGCGACAGAATTAGATATTTCGACTGTTGCAATTTATTCAAATGAAGATAAAGGTTCTTTACATAGATATAAAGCAGATGAGTCTTACTTAGTGGGAGAAGATCTAGGCCCTGCGGATAGTTATTTAAATATTGAACGTATTATAGATGTTGCTAAACGTGCAAATGTAGATGCTATACATCCAGGATATGGCTTTTTAAGTGAGAATGAAACATTTGCCAAACGTTGTGCTGAAGAAGGGATTAAATTTATTGGTCCACATCTTGAACACTTAGATATGTTTGGAGATAAAGTTAAAGCAAGAGAAACAGCAATAAAAGCAGATTTACCAGTTATACCTGGTACGGATGGCCCAATAGAAAGCTATGAAGCTGCACAAGATTTTGCTAATGAAGCAGGCTACCCATTGATGATTAAAGCCACAAGTGGTGGTGGCGGTAAAGGGATGCGTATAGTTAGAAGTAACGATGAATTAGAAGATGCTTTTTACAGAGCGAAATCTGAAGCTGAAAAATCATTTGGTAATAGTGAAGTTTATATTGAAAAATATATAGATAATCCTAAACATATTGAAGTACAAATTATGGGTGATGAACACGGTAATATTGTACATTTGTATGAACGTGACTGTTCTGTACAACGACGTCATCAAAAAGTAGTGGAAGTCGCACCTTCAGTTGCACTACCAGATGCATTAAGAGAAGAAATTTGTGAAGCAGCATTAGATTTATCACGCAAAATAAAATATGTGAATGCAGGTACTGTAGAGTTTTTAGTTTCAGGCAATGAATATTACTTTATTGAAGTGAATCCACGAGTTCAAGTAGAACATACTATTACTGAAATGATTACTGGTGTTGATATTGTTAAAACACAAATTTTAGTAGCTGATGGTGCATCATTATTCAGTGACAGTATAGCGATGCCACAACAAGAAGAAATACAAACTTTAGGTTATGCTGTGCAATGTCGTATCACTACTGAAGACCCAACAAATGATTTCATGCCAGATACAGGACGTATAATTGCTTATCGATCAAGCGGTGGGTTTGGCGTACGTTTAGATGCTGGTGATGGCTTCCAAGGTGCAGAAATTTCACCATATTATGATTCTTTACTAGTTAAACTATCTACGCATGGTATGAATTTCAAACAAGCCCAAGAGAAGATGGACCGCTCGTTACAAGAAATGAGAATTCGTGGTGTTAAAACAAACATACCTTTCCTTATCAATGTAATGCGTAATCCACAATTCATTAGTGGTGACTATACAACAAAATTTATTGAAAATACGCCAGAATTATTTAACATTGAGCCTACAAGAGACCGAGGTACTAAAACGTTAGAATATATTGGAAATGTGACTATTAATGGTTTCCCAAATGTTGATAAAAGACCGAAACCAGAATATGAAGCATCACCGATTCCTCGAGTAGATGGTAAAACGATAAGTCAACTTTCTGGTACTAAACAGATTTTAGATAAAGAAGGGCCAGCAGGAGTTACGAAATGGTTGAAAGAACAAGATGATGTTTTAATCACTGATACAACATTTAGAGATGCACATCAATCATTACTAGCAACACGTGTACGTACGAAGGATATGATGAATATAGCCTCTAAAACGTCACAAGTGATGCAAGATAATTTTTCTCTTGAGATGTGGGGCGGCGCAACATTTGATGTAGCTTATAATTTCCTAAAAGAAAGTCCTTGGGAACGATTAGAACGTCTACGTAAGGCAATTCCTAATGTGTTATTCCAAATGTTGTTACGTGCATCAAATGCTGTAGGATATAAAAACTATCCAGATAATGTCATCAAAAAGTTTGTGAAGGAAAGTGCTGAAGCGGGCATAGATGTTTTCCGTATATTTGACTCACTTAATTGGGTAGATCAAATGAAGGTAGCAAACGAAGCCGTGCAGGAAGCAGGTAAAATTTCTGAAGGTACGATTTGTTATACAGGCGATATTTTAAATCCTGAACGTTCTAATATTTATACAATTGATTACTATGTGAATTTAGCCAAAACTTTAGAGCGTGAAGGTTTCCATATTTTAGCAATTAAAGATATGGCAGGTTTATTAAAACCGAAAGCAGCGTTCGAATTAGTAAGTGAATTAAAAGCAGCTGTGAATTTACCAATTCATTTACACACACATGATACAAGTGGTAACGGCATATTAATCTATAAACAAGCAATTGACGCTGGTGTAGATGTTATTGACACGGCTGTTGCGACGATGAGTGGCTTAACGAGTCAACCAAGTGCTAACTCACTTTACTATGCACTTAATGGCTTCGATAGAAATATGCGTGCTGACATTGATGGATTGGAGACATTATCACATTATTGGGGAACTGTCAGACAGTATTATAGTGACTTTGAGAGTGATATCAAATCACCAAATACTGAAATATATAAACATGAAATGCCTGGTGGTCAATATTCTAATTTACATCAACAAGCTAAAAGTTTAGGATTAGGAAATCGCTATAATGAAGTGAAAGACATGTATCGACGAGTGAACTTCTTATTTGGTGATATTGTGAAAGTAACGCCATCATCTAAGGTTGTCGGAGACATGGCATTGTATATGGTTCAAAATGACTTAGACGAAGACTCAGTTATTAAAGATGGACATAAACTTGATTTCCCAGAATCTGTAGTGTCGTTCTTTAAAGGTGAAATAGGTCAACCTGTTGGTGGATTTAATGAAAAATTACAGAAAGTAATTTTAAAAGGCCAACAACCACTCACAGATAGACCGGGTGAATATTTACCATCAGTTGATTTTGAACAAGTAAGACAAGAGCTAGAGCAATTACAACTTAAAGATGTCACAGAACAAGACATCATTAGTTATGTGTTGTACCCTAAAGTATATGAACAATATATACAGACAAGAGAACAATTTGGTAATGTTTCGATACTAGATACTCCAACATTCTTCTTTGGAATGCGACACAATGAAACTGTTGAAATTGAGATTGATACGGGTAAACGTCTAATTATTACGTTAAAAGCTATTACAGAGCCAGATGATAAAGGTGTTAGAACGATATTTTTCGATATGAACGGTCAAGCACGTCGTATTTACATTCAAGATGAAAATGTAAAAGCGAATGCAAGTGTTAAACCAAAGGCAGATAAATTAAATCCAAATCATATTGGTGCTCAAATGCCTGGATCAGTCACTGAAGTTAAGACTAAAGAAGGCGAATCTGTTAAAAGTGGCCAAGCATTGTTAATTACTGAAGCTATGAAAATGGAAACAACAATTCAAGCTCCATTTGAAGGTGTAGTCCGTAAGATAACAGTGCAAAGTGGCGATGCTATTGAAACAGGAGATTTATTAATCGAAATTGAAAAAGAACCAGTAGATTAATTATAAAGATAAAAAGAGAGGTGCCGTCTAGGAGCTTCTCGCACAACGTAAACAAACCTTAGGTGATGATTGGCGCTGAACCCTTAGAATG
>NZ_JAESMB010000028.1:0-16046 GCF_017892945.1 Staphylococcus sp. GDX8P114P-2
CATAGAAAAAACACCTCCGTATGATTCATTTTAAATGAATTCAACGAAAGTGTTTTTATTTTATTCCCACTAATTGGGGTCAGTTCATAGTTCACCTAAGGCTTGTTTATTTTTATCTATGGGGTATTTTTCACATTATATTATTGGCAGTGAATAGTGCCGACCCTTCGGTAATTGCACTCGCCGAAGACTACAGGCTGAGGCAGTGCCCGCAAAAAGCGTGCACAAAAAACTGCCAACAAAGTCGATAGTTTGTTGACACTCTGAAACAGAATTAATGTCCTCTTAGTTTTTTCAATACGTTTAACAGAAACAACTACTTAAATTCTGCTTTTTACTATTATATTGCACAAATGATATTTAATATAACCCCCGCCCTTCACATTTTAATTATTTTTACTATTGATATGTATATTAACTTCAAAAATCACTTAATTGCACATGTCACAGCTAATAAAATACCATTGTTATGTTTTCATATTTACTAAAATTTAACGTTAACTTACAGTTAAATTTAAAATTTTTCGCTATATTAGGACTATAGTACGATGTTCAAAACGAGTAACTGCGTTATATTATGTTTAACTTGCAACAACTTATTTTCATACGGAGGTAGCGTTATGAATAAATTATTACAATCTTTATCAGCTATAGGTGTGTCAGCCACACTAGTGACACCTAATTTAAGTGCAGAAGCAACTGAAAATACTATTCCTGAAATTAAAGGGGCAACGGACACAATTGTCGAAAAAGGTAACGACTACAATGTGTTAAAAGGTATTCGTGCTTATGATAAAGAAGATGGTGATCTTACAGACAAAATTACTGTAAACGGACATGTAGATACAAATAAATCAGGAAAGTACAAAATTGAATATCAAGTAGAAGATTCTAATGGAGCAGTAGATAAATCAACACGTTACATTGAAGTAAAATAATATACATAACTATGTTTAACCAACCCTAATTGATAACAGTTATCACTGTTGACCACTATATTTATTAAATATGTCTAATTATGACACTTTTCACAAAATGTACACATAATTTTAACAAATCTTTCAACCCCCACCAGACGTTGTTTCTGTTGGGGTTGTTTTAATTTTACAATTTTTTTTTTGCTACAAACACTTGTAAATATCGCGTAATATCTTAAAATTGATGTTAAGCCCTACAATTGTAGTATTAGGAGGTCAAAAAAGTGTCAAAATTTAAGTCTTTGCTTCTACTCTTTGGCTCACTAATTTTACTTAGTGGTTGTTCAAACGTAGAAGTTTTAAACCCAAAAGGGCCAATGGCAAGTGATTCGAAGTTCTTGATTATCTATTCAATCATCTTCATGCTTGTTATTATGGCGGTAGTACTCATCATGTTCGCTTATTTCTTATTTAAATACCGCTTAAGAAATAATGATGAGTCAGGTAAAATGCATCACAATTCATTAATAGAGTTTATCTGGTTCGTTATCCCAGTCATCATTGTTATTGCATTAGCAATTCCAACGGTCAAATCGCTTTATCAATATGAAGAAAAACCAGAGAAAAAGGATGACCCAATAGTTATTTATGCAACTAGTGCCGGTTACAAATGGTTCTTCAGTTATCCTGAAGAAAAAATCGAAACAGTTAATCATTTAACTATTCCGAAAGATCGTCCTGTTGTCTTCAAACTTCAATCAATGGATATGATGACAAGTTTCTGGATTCCACAACTTGGTGGTCAGAAATATGCAATGACTGGCATGACAATGGATTGGACAATGACTGCAAGTGAAACAGGTACGTTCCGTGGACGTAACTCAAACTTCAATGGTGAAGGTTTCGCACGTCAAGTATTTGATGTTCATTCTGTAAGCCAATCAGACTTCAAGGATTGGGTTAAAGATGCTCAAAGTAAAAAAGTATTAGATCAAGATACTTTTGATAAGCAACTTTTACCTACTACTGAAAACAAAGAACTTACTTTCAGTGGTACTCATATGGCATTTGTCGATCCAGCAGCTGATCCTGAGTATATCTTCTATGCTTACGATCGCTATAATTACGTTCAAAAAGATCCAAACTTCAATTCTAAAGAAGAACTTACAGAAGATATTTTAGATGAACCGGATCAACCGAAACGTAAACCACAAATCTCAAATGCAAACTATGAGCGTCATGGAATGAAAGCCATGATCTTAGGTAACGACGAGCCATATAATAATGAGTTCAAGGAAGAAGAATCTCATAATATGGATGAAATGGAAAAACTCAGCGAAGGAAGTAAAGATAATAAAGCTTCTGAGCTAGAGAAAAATGACCAGGAACATGGAGGTGGACATTAATGAATTTTCCATGGGATCAATTACTGGTACAAGGTAACTGGATGATAACAATGGGACAAATCGGTGCCCCATTCATGGTTATCGGTGTAATTGCAGTAATCACATATTTTAAATTGTGGAAATATCTATATAGAGAATGGTTCACATCTATCGACCATAAAAAGATTGGTGCGATGTACTTAATCTGTGCCGTATTAATGTTTATTCGTGGTGGTATCGATGCGTTATTAATGCGTACTCAATTAGCAATTCCAGATAACAAATTCTTGGAATCAAACCACTATAACGAAATCTTTAGTACACACGGCGTAATCATGATTATTTTCATGGCAATGCCTTTCATTTTCGGATTATGGAATGTGATCGTACCATTACAAATTGGTGCACGCGATGTTGCATTCCCTATTCTTAACAACGTAAGTTTTTGGCTATTCTTCTCAGGTATGTTGTTATTCAACCTTTCATTTATCGTAGGTGGATCACCTGCAGCAGGTTGGACTAACTACGCACCATTAGCTGGAGAATTTAGTCCAGGTCCAGGCGTCAATTATTACTTAATTGCAATTCAAATTTCAGGTATTGGTACATTAATGACAGGTATTAACTTCTTCGTTACTATCCTCAGATGTAAAACACCTACAATGAAATTTATGGAAATGCCTATGTTCACTGTGACTACATTTATCACAGCTCTTATTGTAATTTTGGCATTCCCTGTACTAACAGTTGCGTTAGCGCTATTCACAACTGATAGAATCTTTGACACGGCATTCTTCACAGTTGCGGATGGTGGTATGCCAATGCTTTGGGCAAACTTCTTCTGGGTATGGGGGCACCCTGAGGTATATATTGTTATTTTGCCAGCATTCGGTATTTATTCAGAAATTATACCTACTTTTGCACGTAAACGATTATTTGGACATCAAAGTATGGTTTGGGCAACAGCAGGTATTGCATTCTTAAGTTTCTTAGTTTGGGTTCACCATTTCTTCACAATGGGTAATGGTGCCTTAATCAACTCATTCTTCTCAATCACAACGATGTTGATTGGTATACCGACCGGGGTTAAATTATTTAACTGGTTGTTCACATTGTATCAAGGTCGAATTACATTTGAATCACCGATGTTATTCGCCCTAGCGTTTATTCCTAACTTCTTATTAGGAGGAGTTACTGGTGTCATGTTAGCGATGGCCGCTGCTGACTACCAATATCACAATACGTATTTCTTAGTGGCACACTTCCACTATACGTTAGTTGCTGGTGTTGTGTTCGCCTGTCTCGGTGCACTGATATTCTGGTATCCTAAGATGGTTGGTTATAAATTGAACGAAACATTAAATAAATGGTGTTTCTGGTTCTTTATGATTGGCTTTAACGTATGTTTCTTACCACAATTCGTACTTGGTTTAGATGGTATGCCACGTCGTTTATACACTTATATGCCAGAAGATGGTTGGTGGATGTTAAACTTAATCTCAACTATCGGTGCAGTACTTATGGCAATTGGTTTCGCTTTCTTAGTAGTAAGTATTGTTTACAGTCACTTCACTTCTCCAAGAGAAGCAACTGGTGATAACTGGAATGGTTTAGGTCGTACTTTAGAATGGGCTACAGCTTCTGCTATGCCTCCTAAATATAACTTTGCAATCACTCCAGATTGGAATGACTACGACACATTTGTAAACATGAAAGAACATGGTCGCCATTATTTAGACAACCATAATTACTCAGAAATCCATATGCCAAACAATACACCTGTTGGTTTCTGGATGGGTATCTTCTTTACAATTGGTGGATTCTTCTTAGTCTTTGAAACAATATTACCAGCGATTTTATGTTTAATCGGTATCTTCGGTACTATGATTTATAGAAGTTTCCAAATCGATCACGGTTATCATATTCCTGTTTCTGAAGTAGAAGAAACAGAAGCTAGACTACGTGAAGCACGTAAAAAAGAAAGGGAGGCTGTAAGTCATGAGTCATGATGTAAATACAATTGATGCACGTTCGCATGAAGGTAATTTAAATAAACTTGGCTTTTGGATTTTCCTTACAGCTGAATTTTCACTTTTTGGTACGTTATTTGCAGCGTTATTAACATTGCAATATGGTGGCGACTACGCTGGTAAAATGACTACTGAATTGTTTGAATTACCATTAGTATTAATAATGACTTTTGCGTTATTAATCAGCTCATATACTTGTGGTATTGCCATTTACTATATGAGAAAAGAGAAACAAAAATTAATGATGATTTGGATGATTATCACTGTATTGCTAGGTGCAATCTTCGTAGGTTTTGAAATTTATGAGTTCGCACACTATGCACATGAAGGTGTTAATCCTACAATCGGTTCTTATTGGTCAAGTTTCTTTATTTTATTAGGTACGCACGGTGCCCACGTTTCACTAGGTATCGTCTGGATTATTTGTTTATTAATTCAAATAGGTATGCGTGGCTTAAATGAAGATAATGCACCTAAATTATTTATAGTTAGTTTATACTGGCACTTCTTAGATGTTGTATGGATCTTCATCTTTACTGCCGTATATATGATAGGGATGGTGTTTAGTGGATGAATACAATAGTTAAGCATACAGTAGGCTTTATCGCCTCAATCGTTTTGACCATATTAGCAGTTTTCGTGACACTTTACACATCAATGACTTTAAATGCAAAGATTACAATTATATTTGGCTTTGCTTTTATTCAAGCAGCAGTGCAGTTACTAATGTTCATGCATTTAACTGAAGGTAAAGACGGTAATCTTCAAGGTTTCAAAGTAATCTTCGCGATTATTATCACTTTAATTACTGTTATTGGTACTTACTGGGTAATGCAAGGTGGACATTCAAGTCACTTATAAGTGTCAAAAAAGACTTCTCTTCGGAGAAGTCTTTTTTTTATTTAATTATTACTTGTCTCCCCTATGATTATGAGCAATTGCCATTATTGTAATGGCTTGTATTAGTAATTTTACGTTAGTCCCTATTATAATGGTAATAGGTTTAAATTTGGAACGGAGGTTTAATTATGAAGCACCCTATTATTATAGATACTGACCCTGGCATTGATGATGCAGCAGCTATCAGTATTGCCCTAAATCATCCTGATTTGGATGTTAAAATGTTGACCACTGTAAATGGGAATGTAGGCATTGAAAAAACAACAGCAAATGCATTGAAACTTACACAATTTTTTAATAGTAATGTTCCCGTACATCGAGGTGCATCACATCCTTTACTGTCTGACATATTCAGTGCCAGTAGTGTCCACGGCGAATCTGGAATGGATGGTTACGAGTTCCAAGAAGTAGACGCATCAACATTGTCTTCTCATAATGCAGTTGCAGCAATGTATGACCTACTTATCAATAGTAAAGAACCCATCACACTCATTCCGATTGGACCATTAACCAACATTGCTTTGTTATTAACTACATATCCCGAAGTGAAAACACAGATTAAAGAAATTATTTTAATGGGAGGCAGTGCCGGCCGTGGCAATGTCACACCATTAGCAGAATTTAATATTTATTGCGACCCTGAAGCTGCTCATATTGTGTTTAATTCAGGATTACCTTTGACGATGGTCGGTTTAGATGTAGCACGTAGTTCGACTTTAATACATGCCAAATTAGAGAAACTGAAAAGTTTAAATGATACAGGACGTATGTTGCATCAATTATTTTCACATTATCGTGGAGATGATTTTGAATATGGTATTAACATTTATGATGCATATACCATTTTATATTTATTACATCCTGAACTTTTTCAAATTGTAGAAGCTCGCGTAGATATCGAAACAACTGGGGAATTAACTAGAGGGGCTACTGTTACAGATTTAAAATCTGCATATCCTAATTGCACTGTCGTTATGGGGATTGAAACAGACATTTTCGAAAAAATCTTCTTTGACGCTTTAACATATTGTAAGTAAAACTCACACAATCTCATAATGGTATCTGCTCATTCAGATAATATTTTAAGGCTGGAATAACATTATTCCAGCCTTTTAGTATGTCTTTCCTGTTTTATTATAATTGTGATTTTCCTGTTTTAAGTAATGCTTAAAAATATGTTTTAACATTGACTCATTAGTCAAATGGGGTTGTTCATAATTTGTACCCATGACAATGATATAGCGATCGTTAAAATATACTGTAAACACTTGGCCATAAAAACCGCCATTGATGCGATTTTTATCAGGGAAACTATAATAACCAAATCTATATGCTTTAGGATATCGAGAAGTCATACTTTCTTTAATAAATGGTAATGTTTCAACAGCAGAAAATATTTTATTGTGTTGTAAATTTAAAATGAGCTGCGCCATATCATATGGAGCCATAAATAAATTACCTGCACCATAATATTGGTTTAGAAAGCGCGGTTGTTGTTTCACTGGTTTTTGATTAACTTGTTTATATCCGATTGCCATATTGTGTGCTAAATTATGATCATTGTAAAAAGCTGTAAATTTTAAATCATTTGGTTGCATTATCATTTGTTTAAATGCTTGTTCGTATGATTGGTGAGTAATCACCTCAATCAAATGTGCTAATACAATATAATTACCATCATTGTATTGTGGCTTTTTATAGAGTTTAGGATTAATACCTCTACGTTGTATTGCCTGTGTAGCTTCTTGAATTGACGTAACATGTTCAGAGGGCTGATATTTAAACAAACCACTTTGATGTAACATTAAATCATTGCTGTTTAATGGATAAATGGTTTGAAACCATGGTATATATTGTGTCAGCGAAGCCTCCATATTAATTTGCTTTGCAATAGCTAACTGTTTTAACATTAGCCCTGTTAAAAATTTTTGACTTGACCCGATTAAATACATCGTATTAGCGTCATTAGGTTGTAATGTATCAAAATTTTTCATACCATAACCTTTATTTAATTTTAACTCTCCCTCTTGCATAATCGTAATGGTGCCATTGAAGTTTACTGATTCTAAATAGTCATTAATTTGTGTATACACTTTATTAGTTGTATCCATTGTCGTGTTCATACGCACTACTTTATTTGTTTTTCTAGTGGTGTTATGGCTGTTGGTCGGTATTGTTTTCTTTGTAGCTTCATTGAAAAGGTACTTATATAGATAAGTACCTCCCAAAGTTAATACTACCAACATCACAAAAGTTGTTAATCCAATAAGTAGTTTATGTTGTTTTATTTTCTTTTACCTTCCTTGTAACTTTGTACTATCAATCTACATATTTAGCTATAAATTGATCCTCAATTGCTGTAATGTTGTCGACATTTAAAGAGAAATAAAGTTTAATTTTAGGTTCTGTACCTGACGGTCTCAGCGCAATAAAACCTTCATCAAAAATAAATCTTAGTAAATTTGTTTTAGGTAAAGACAGGCTTTGTACCGACTGTTCCGTTATATTTGTTACTATACCTTGTTGATAATCTTCAACACGTTTAACTGTTAATCCGCACATCTCAGTTGGTAAAGTTGTATCTGTTCTAAATTGATTCATAATAGCATTGATTTTGTTAACCCCTGCTGCTCCCTCATAACTTAATGCCACTGTCTTATCTTTGAATTGTCCAATATTTTGATAAATATCATTAATTACATTGTTAAATGTCAGTCCATTTTGTGCTAATAAATTTTTATATTTAATAATTAATGGCACAATTTGAATAGCATCTTTATCACGAGAAATAGATTCAGCTAAATAACCATGACTCTCTTCAAAGGCTAGCAATAATTTTTCTTCTTCCGCATCTTTTTCTTCCAATAATTCTGAAATGTATTTAAAACCAGTTAACACATTATTAATTTCGACATCGAGTAACTGTCCTAGTCTTTCAGCTAATTCACTCGTGACAATTGATTTAACTATATATAATGGTTGATTTGAATCAGCGAGATCTTGAAATCTTAATTTCATTAACATTAAACCTATCTCATTACCATTGAAATAACGGTATGAACCATCTTCATAAACTTCAACAATGCCCAGTCGGTCAGCGTCAGGATCAGTAGCAATAACTAAATTTGCATTGCTTTCTTGTGCTAAGCTAATTCCCCTTTCAAAAGCCTCAACTTCTTCGGGATTGGCACTTTTTACAGTCGGAAATCCGCCATCTGGTTGCGATTGTTCTTTTTCAATAACGTAATTTGTATAGTCTAATCCAGTCAAAATATTTTCTAAAATAGGTAAACTTGTACCATGTAAACTTGTTAATACTACTTTTTCATTATTATATTCTATTTTATCTATCAACTTTGTGACAGCTTTAATATAACTTTCAGTTACTGTATCATCTAAATACTGTATCTTTTGATTTGCTTTAAGTTCTGAAAAATCTGGTTTAGTTAGCTCTAGCGGCTTATCAATAGCATCTATATAACTACTCAATGTTGTCGATTCCTCAGGTAATAATTGTCCTCCGGCATCATTATAAACCTTAATGCCATTATAATTTTTAGGATTATGACTAGCTGTTATCATAACACCGGCAGTAGCATTTAAATGTCTAACTGCAAATGATAATTCAGGTGTAGACTTATAACTCGCTGCCAATATGACTTGTACACCATTAGCTGCTAAAATACCTGCCATTTCTTCAGAAAATTCTTTTGACAAATATCGAGTATCAAAATGAATAACCACTGATGGTGTTGCATGTTGTGCAGTCAAGAATTGTGCTAGCCCTAGTGCTACTTTACGTACAGTAAAAGCATTCAATTTTCCTGGACCTATACCAAATGTACTCCTGATGCCTGCAGTTCCAAATGATAGTGTACTATTAAAACCATATTCAACTTCCTCTTCCGATTGCGTTTCATAAAATGGTTTTACTAAACTTTCATCTAACTTCTCAATCCATTGTTGTTTCATTAGTATAATTCCTCCTGCGCCGCGTTTATATTTTAACTTCCTTTGAATATATATCTACTTTCCACACTACTGAAAACATTAAACAGTATAGCTAAAAATTCCTACCAAAGTTTTAGCGAATGAGTAATGACGTTACACATATTAATTATAGCTGAAATTCATGAAAAAAGTATAGTCAATGGTGCTCAAGTAATGATCATATTTCACTATGCAATGCGCACACTTTAATGAAACATAGTTGATATTTTTCTCTCAAAGTAATAAAATATTACCTTATAGTACATTTTAATATTTACATTTTTTTAATACAATTTACAATCGCAACATTTTTTATTAACATCTATATTTGTACAAATTATAAAATAAAGTGGGAGAAAAATAATGAATAAACTTTTTAAATACCTTTTGATTCTACTTTCATTAGGACTTGTCGTTATTCCAGTTATTTATACTATTATGTTATTTAAAGCCTCTCAAGGCGCAATTGACGATTCATTTAATGGAAGTGACTCGAACCGTAAATCTAATTTACGAGATTCCAAAGTCAATCCATCAAAAGATCCAGTATCGATCTTATTTTTGGGTATCGATGAGAATGAACAACGTAAAAAAAATGGCCAAAGCGCATCCAAATCTCGTACGGATGCCATGATTTTTTCAACTTTAAATCCAGATACTCAACAACTAAGAATGTTAAGTATCCCACGTGATACAATTAGTTATATTCCAAAAATGGGATATTATGATAAAATTACACATGCTCATGCTTTTGGTGGTCCTATTGCGTCAATGGACGCAGTTGAAGGCACTTTAAATGTGCCTGTAGACTATTACGTACGTATTAATATGGAGGCTTTTGTTGATGCAGTCAATGAACTTGATGGTATTTACTATGACGTACCATATAATTTAAATGAACCAAATACTGACGATACAGGTAAAATTAAAGTTAAAAAAGGTTATCAAAAATTAAATGGTGATGAAGCATTAGCTGTTGCACGTACACGTCACAATGACTCCGATTTAAAACGTGGTCAACGACAAATGGAATTAATAAAACTACTTATTGCCAAAGCACAAAAGCAAAATTCTTTCAGTAAACTTGACGACGTCATTAAAATAGTCGGCAATAACTCAAAACATAATTTAAGTTCGGATGAAGTTAAATCATTAGCTACAACATACCTAAAAAGTAATTTAGATATTGAAACAACTCAACTTGAAGGTGAAGATGATTACTTAAACAACGTCTATTATTATAATCCTGACATAAACAGCATTATGAAAACATCGAATTTGTTGAGAAAAGATTTAGATTTACCTAAAATTGAAGATGCAGACAAGTTCTTAAATCAACGAGTGACTGATTTTTATGGTACACTCGTACCACAAACTGAAATTGATCAAAGTTTATTAAGAAAAAATCAACAAGATTCATCACAAAGTGAAGATGAATCAAACGATGAGTCAAATACAAATCAACAACAAAATGATACTCAAAACATGGATCCAAATATGCAACAAGATGATAGTCAAAACTCCGATCAGAATATGCAACAGGATAATAGTCAAAATATGGATCCAAACATGCAACAAAATGGCAATAACCAATCAGGACAATCAAATGAAACTCAAAATAATGATCAAATGGCACCTTCCGCTGATACGAACCAATCAAACCAAATGCCTACTGGTCAGTATTAAAGAAAGGAGCACATAATATGTCACGCAAAACATATGATAAACTGGCCCACATCAATGGGATGTTTAATATGTTAGAACAACAGATTATTCATAGTAAAGATATGGCATTATTTAGAAATGAATTTTTTTATGTTAATCATGCACATAGAGAAAATTATGAAGCCTTGCGCATCTATTATAAAGAAAGTGATGTAAACCCTGTTGTTGATGGTGCTTGTTACATTGTTGCTTTACCTGAAATATTTGATAAAGTGGATGTGTTCGAATCTGAATTACCTTTCACTTGGGTCTATGACCAAAACGGTATAACTGAAACAATGAAACAAATCAGTGTCCCTATTCAATATCTAATAGCAGCAGCTTTAGAAGTTACAGACGTTAATCTGTTTAAACCTTCTGGTTTTACTATGGGCATGAATAATTGGAACATTGCACAAATGCGTATATTTTGGCAATATAGTGCTATAGTACGTAAAGAAGCACAATAAATGTATGATTACTACCCTATCTTAGTTTAGCTTTGATAGGGTTTTATTTATAAGAAATGAGGGATACTATGTTCAAAATAATAACAACAGAAGCAGAAAAACAAGATGCTTTTGATATTAGAAAGGAAGTTTTTGTAAAAGAACAAGGCGTACCAGTCGAAAATGAATTAGATGATTATGACGCAATTGCAACACATATTATTGGCTATAATTACAATCAACAGCCTTTTGCTACTGCACGCTTCAGACAATATGAACAAGGGGTAAAAATCGAAAGAGTAGCCATTCATCCTGCATTTAGAAAATCTGGTTATGGAAAAAAATTAATGCAATTCGTCGAAAAATCGGCCGCACAACAAGGTTATACAAAACTTATTTTAAATGCGCAACTACACGCGAAGTTATTTTACTCTTCTTTGGGGTATAACAGTGTCGGAGACATTTTTTATGAGGAAGAAATAAAACATGTCAAAATGGTCAAATCAATATAATAGCGCAATACTAATTATTATTACTATTCTATGCAACCATTGTAATATTTATTATATGTAATTAACATAAATCTATTGTAATTACGCGTTTTCATAGAAGTTTACAATATTATTGCACATTACTATTATATTACAAATTAATGAAAAATGACCCTCTAAGACTTTTGACGTATTATAATGAAAACAAATTTATACATAAAGGAGTAGTTTCATGCAAAAGAAAAAGTTTAATTATAAAGCACCTTCTATTATTGCTCTGACACTTGCAGGAACAGCTTTAACTACACATCACGCTCAAGCTTCTGAGAAAACACAGGATCAAACTACAAATAAAAATATTTTAGATGACAACAGCACAGTTAAACAAGCTGAGCAGACAAAGTCAGAAGTAAGTAACCCTACGACAAACGTTTCGGGTACACAAGCTTATAAAGACCCATCTGTTGTAGAAGAAACTCAAAATGAAGCAACTTCCACTTACGATGCCAAATTAGACGAGTTAACAAATGAAGATTCGGCACAAAATAATGAGGCAACTACAGAGCAACAAGTTGACAACACAGATACAGCGAATACTGATAACGATGGTTCATCAGCGAACAGTGCACAATCAACTGATACTCAATATGACGATCAAGCTAGTGCTCAAGATCAAAACAGTTCAGCTGAAGCTAGTCAACAAGATGATGCTGCTTCAAATACTGACTCTGACGCTAAGTATGATGTTAATGCTCAAGCTGACGACCAAGCTAAAGATAATATGACTGAGAAAGCACAACAAGACACTGCTACTTCTGATAACAGTGACGCACAAGTAAGTGCTCAAGATCAAAATAGTTCAGCTGAAGCTAGTCAACAAGATGATATTACATCAACTACTGGCTCTAACGCTAAGTATGATGTTAATGCTCAAGCCGACGACCAAGCTAAAGATAATACGGCTGATAAAGCACAACAAGATAAAGTCGATAATGACGCAACAGCTCAAAATGAAACGACTAATGTTAGTGACGTACAAGCACAAAATTCAGATGAAACATCAGTAACAGATGGTCAATCCTCTGAAGACTTACCACAAGATGATCAAACACCAGTAGCAACTGCTACTCAAAATCGCAGTGTCCAAGATGATACTGATAAGACTACAGCTGCTACGAATGAATCGGTAAACAATGATGTTGAAAGTAATACATTAACTACAGAAACTGCAAACGACGATGTTGAAAACAATACATTGACTACGGAAGCTACAAACGAACAACAAGTAGAACCTAGAACAATGCGTTTAGAATCAGCACCAAAAATGCGTAGTTTTGCTGCAACTTCTACATCAGATGATAATAATACTACTGTGAAACGTGAGGCTGGTGACTTACCTAAATACCAACCTACTGTAGATTCAAGCGTAAATGATTATATTAGAGAACAAAATTTCACTGCACCAAATTATGAATCAGATATAGCTGATTATTTACCACAATATGATTATCGTAATGGTGCTCCTGAAGGTATCGTCTTACATGATACAGCAAATGATAATTCAACTATTGAAGGCGAAATTAATTATATGAAAAACAATTATAATAACGCCTTTGTTCATGCTTATGTCGATGGTGACCGCATTATCGAAACTGCAAATACAGACTACTTATCTTGGGGCGGTGGTCCAGTAGCCAATGAAAGATATATCCAAGTAGAATTAGTTCACACGCATACACCAGAAGATTTCGCACGTTCAATGAACAATTACGCTGATTACGCAGCAACAAATCTACGTTATTACGGCTTATCACCTGACAGTGCTGAATATGATGGTCAAGGTACTGTATGGACACATAAAGCAGTTAGTAACTATTTAGGTGGAACAGATCATACCGATCCACATGATTACTTAGCTCGCAATAATTATAGCTATGATGAACTTTACGACTTAATCAATGAAAAGTATCTCATTCAAACTGGTCAAGTAGCTGATTGGGGAGAAAGTGGTTCAAGCGATTCAGGCGATACAAGTGAGAACGATGATAATACTAACGATACAGAAACACCTTCTACTAATGACGAATTAACAGTAAATGAATTAACAGATAAGCAAGGTACTGTGAAAGAAAATAACAATGGTGTATACACTTCTGTATATGATGAAAAAGGTGTTCAAAAATCATACGTCAATGGCACAACTTATGATTTAACGAAAGAAGCTAAATTAGGTGATAAATCATTCTATTTAATCGCTGATCAAAAATCAAAAGATAGTATCGGTTGGATGCAGACTGGTGACATCACAGTCAAACAAGATGAAAATACTACAACTGACAAGTTAACAGTAAGTGAATTAGAAAATACACGTGGTACTGTGAGGGAAAATAACAATGGTGTGTACACTTCTGTATATGACAAACAAGGTGTTCAAAAATCATATGTTAATGGCACAACATACGACCTAACTAAAAAAGCAGACTATGGTGATAAATCATTCTATTTAATTACTGATCAAAAATCAAAAGATAATCTCGGTTGGATGCAAACTGGTGATATTGTAATACAGCAAAGTGCAACTAAAGAAGCAACAACAGAAGCAACTAAAGAAACAACACCAAGAACAGCCAACACAAATACGCAAAATACTGCGACACAAACAGCAACTAAAAATGTTAAACAACTGGGTCAATTTACTACAGAAAAACCTGAAATTAAAACATCTGTAAATGGTAATACAGCGTTAAATAGTACAAAATATGCTAATAAAACATTTACAGTTGGTAAACAACGTACTCAAGGTGATAACACGTATGTCTTGATTCAAAATAATAAAGACAATACGCCTATTGGCTGGGTGAATTCAAAAGATATTAATACACGTAATTTAAGCCAATCTGCAGCAAAAAGTGGTAATTACACAGTTAAACCAACAAATAATGGTCTATATGCTGTTCCGTGGGGTTCAAAAGCTCAAAAATTAGATGATTTAAATAATTTACAACAAAATGATTTTAAAGCATCTAAATCGTTACATGTAGATAAAGACGAATATGTTTATGGTATTGTCAATAATAAAACTGGTTGGATTGCTGCTAACGACTTAAATGCAAAACACCACCCTACTGCTACTAATGAAGCAAGTAATAAAGATGATAATACTAATGCTTCAGATGATGCAGTTGAGAGTCGCTATGATTATGTTATTTACAACAAAGACGGTTATTACTATAACGATCCATACGGTAAAGCAAGTGGCTCATTAAGTGATTACAATGAAGGCATTTTTACAAGCTATAAAAAATTAGTAATTGATGGTGTTACTTGGTACTACGGTAAATTAGCTAATGGCGAAATGGTATGGATTAAGGAAACTGATTTACGTAAAGAGCTTATTAAGTATTACAGCACAGGCCAAACTTTAGATGAAGCTGCTTTAGCTCAATATAATCTTAAATTCAAACCTCAAGTACAACACACACCAGGTGAATGGGAAGATGCAAATCTAGGTGAAATCAAATATGCCATGGATTCTAGCCGTATTGCCAATGATGAAACACAAAAATATCAATTTTTACGCCTAGACAAATCACAAAATATTGATGCGAACCGTATAAATGAATTACTTGATGGTAAAGGCATCTTAGAAGGTCAAGGTGAAGCGTTTAGTGAAGCTGCTAAAACTTACAATATCAACGAAGTATATTTAGTATCACATGCGTTACTTGAAACTGGAAACGGAACTTCTGAGCTTGCAAATGGCGGCGACGTTGTTGATGATGAAGTTACAACTGATGGACCAAACAAATATTATAATATGTTTGGCATTGGTGCTGTAGATCATGACGCTGTCAAACAAGGATTTACACGTGCCAAAGAAGAAGGTTGGGATACAGTTAAGAAAGCCATTGTCGGTGGTGCTAAATTCATTGCTAACTCATATATCAACCAAGGTCAAAACACATTATATAAAATGCGTTGGAACCCAGAAAATCCAGGCGATCATCAATATGCCACTGATATTTCATGGGCAGAGAAAAATGCAACTCGTATTAAAAACTTCTATGACACTATGGGTGAAGTCGGCAAATATTTTGACGTAAACACTTACACAAAATAAATTAAATACTAAAAACGTAGACAAACTTTAGGTGATAGAGGCGCTGAACCCTTAGAATGA
>NZ_JAESMB010000029.1:0-17047 GCF_017892945.1 Staphylococcus sp. GDX8P114P-2
GCAGATGTTAAGTCTGGATTGTCTTCGATGGTTTGAATTAGATTTTTAAGTTTAGTGTTAATTTCATCAAATTGTTGTTGTTTATAAGCAATATCATGGTTAAGTCCAGCTACATCGACTTGATTGTCTTGATTGACGCGTTCGACAACTTTTTGAATCACTTGATTACTTTTGACAATTTCGCATATTTGATCCATGACATATTTTTCGATGACATCGGCTCTAACACTATTCGCTGAACATACCTTTGAACCTTTGTTTCGAAAGTTACTACAAGAATAATAGCGAATACGTTTCTTAGTTCCATCTTTGAGTGTATTAGTGGTATTACTTGCCGCCATAGGCGCTCCGCATTGGGGACAATGAACGATACCTGTTAATAGATTAGTTCCTTTACCGTGAACTTGTGGTTTTTGACTGACTTGTTTTTTACGTACTTGAACTTTATCCCATAATTCTTGACTAATAATAGGGGCGTGCTTACCCTCAGATATGATCGGTTTATCATTCAGTCCTTTACGACGTTTTTCATTCCAATCTTTGTACTTCGCAAATTGAATTTTACCAATGTAGAATGGATTGGATAGTATATAAGTTATTGAACCAATACTGAATGGTTTGTTTTTTTTAGTGACATAACCTTTATGGTTGAGTGCATTAGCAATTTTACGATATCCATGTCCTTTCGCATATGATTCAAAGATGTATTTAACGATATTGGCTTCATGTTGATTAATCATGAGTTCATGTTTATTATCTGGTATCTTACCATAACCTAATGGCAAATTGCCTTGATAATAGCCTTCTTGAGCACGTCGAGTTTGTCCCATGAATACATTCTCGACAATATTATTTCTTTCAAATTCTGAAAAACTCGCTAGAATTTGTAGCATCAGTTTACCACTGCTTGTATTAACTTCCATACGTTCAGATAAGCTGAAGAATTCGACATTTTGACGATGAAGGTCTTCAACAATTTTGAGTAAGTCAGAAGTGTTACGTGCTAGCCGGTTTGTTTTGTAGACCATAACAGAATCGATCTGGCCTTCGTTCGCATCTTTTAACAAACGTTGTAGTTCTGGTCGGTTCATAGATTTTCCAGAGATACCTCTATCCGCGTATACATCTACAACAGCAAAGTTATTGAAATCACAATATTCTCGAATTTGATTGATTTGTCCATCGATACTATAGCCTTCAGTACTTTGGATTTCCGTTGATACACGAACATAGATACCGACACGTTTTTGTTTGAGTTGTTGCATGATTTTTTCATCCTTTCTGATTAAGCAATCGATGATTGTACCGCTTGATTAACAATGTTTAGTGGCTCATCTTTTAAATAGATGCCGCTTAGTTCTTTATTTTTAGTAATATGAATGACATCAATAAAGGGATATAACATGTTTAACGTGAAACGTTTTTGTATCACATTATGAAATGCGCTTTGGATACGCTTAGAATTGATAGATGTTAGCGTATTTTGTTGGTGTAAGTTTTGTATTTCTGTTTTGAATGTTTCTGCATCTATCGTTCCTTTGGCTAACTTATTGATGAGTTGTGCTTGGGTATACGTGCGCTTAGTTTCCAGTGTGTTTTGTTTTTGGATGTGTTGTTGAATGGCATCATTTATTTTGGAATAGACCTGTTGGTCTTGAAAGAAGTGTTGACATGTTTTTAAAACACTTGTTTCTATATCTTTAGCGTTAATCCCTTTAAAGTCACAGACAAAACGAGATTCATTCATATTTCGAGGACAGACATAATAACGTAATGTATTATGTTGCTTTCTTCTAATTGTCATATTTGTAAGTGTGGCGCCACAGCATGGACATTTGATTTTTTGTTTCAGTTGATTAGCTGAAGGTGTTCGTTTGACATGTTTTTCAGACCGTAAAATCTGCGCTTGTTCATAGCTACTGATAGAAATAATAGGTGGAAACATGTTGTCATATTGTCCATATTGATTGATAACGCGACTACAGTAATTAGGATTCATGATAATAGCGCGTACTTGGTAGGGTTTACGCTTGATATATTGATCATCTGTTTCTAGGTATTGCGCAATTTTTTTATAACCATAGCCTTGTAGGTAGTAATGGAATATTGCCTTCACCGTTGGTGCTTCATCTTGATTAATTGTGAATGTGCCATTGTGATAGGTATAGCCAAACGGTGCATGTGTCGTGATGAGTTTACCTTGTCTAGCTTTTTCTTTAAGACCATTTTTGACTTGTTCACCAATATTATCGGACTCTAATTCTGCGAGGCTTATGAATATATTGAGCTTTAGGCGATCAAACGCTTTATCCATATCAAAATAGCCATCATGAACACTTAGAATATGAACATGGTATTTTTGACATAATTTCATGAGTTTTAATGCATTTTTTAGATTACGATGAAGTCGATTCAGACGATAGCAACATAATACTTTACATTTTCCAGAACGAATCGCTTCTACCATCCTTTGATAACCCGAACGTTTTGTATGTCGACCTGTTTTCTTATCATCATAAAACGTCACATTAGACCATCCATATTGCTTAGCGGTATCCATAATGAGCGATTTCTGAGTAGCTAAGCTTTGTTGTTTGAGTGTACTTTGACGTACATAACCAATGGCTTCTTCCATGTTATACACCTCCAAAAAGATAATATATATTTGTGAGCAAATTAGAATGAAAGGTCCAACGTGCTTTTAACACGTTGGACCGTAATGATTAATTATCGTTCTGTAGCTCTTCAACGACTAAATCAGCTAGTAATTCAATCAATTCATCCATTTTATCTACTCCAGTACTCATATCGATTTATGTTAATACTTTATTTAATTAAAAATCAGAATAATCTATGACATTAGACTTGATGAACTCTACATCTGGTATTGATTCTTCGAACTCTTGTTTAGTCTTATTTTGAACTCTTCCATTTTCTTTGTTTAGTCCAAGAATTGATGCATACTCTGAATCTAACTTTAAATGATAAAAGACAAGTGACTGTTTCTTGCCATAGTCATCTTTGACTGCTCTTTTCGTAGTTATTCGATCACGGTCAGATTCGATATATCCTTTATCCCTTAGTGCATTCACGACATTGTTGACATCTTGGAAATGATTCTCTATCAACATATTTTTAAATACAGATGCAATGATTTTGACTTCGATATACTCATCTTTTAAGGCAATTAGTCCATGGTTCTCCATCATATTCTTTAACGCTTTGTCATCAGAAAACTTACCACGGTTTTGTGCTACAAATTGCGTAATGACTTCGATCGCTTTATCTGCCAGTGATCGTTCAGAGACTGTATGAGCATGATAATCAATAAAGTAGTCTCTTATTTTAGCGATATCAATATCTGTAGGTAAAACATGACTGAGAATCTTGGCCGAAGTAGTGATAGCTGCATAGCGCTTAAACATACGAATACCAGTATTATTTATTTCATCCTTCAATTTATCTTTAAACCAATGATGTAATTCAAAAACGGATCAAAAAACAAAGGGCCCTAGAAACTAGGAGCACACTTACACAAGAACAATTGATAGATAAATTAGCTAAAGGAGCCATCGATGCAGAAACGTTCAGAAAACAATCTCAATCGTTACTTCAACAATCAAAACCAACACTATCAATAAATGAGCAACAAATTCAAAGGTCTTTTGAAAATGTAATTCAACAACACTTCACGTTAAGCATGTTATACCGATATATTGATGAAATTCATATTTCTAAAAACAAAAGCCTTGTGGGAATCTATTTCAAAAATGAACCGCTAAACATTGTAAACCAAGCTACGCAATCATCGATTGCTTAATTAATGAAAGGATGAAAAATATGAAAGAAATGAAAAGAAAATCTGTAGGATGTTATGTTAGAGTTTCAACAATTTCTCAAGACATTGATAAATTTAGTATTAATGGTCAAATTACACAAATAAAGGAATATTGCCAACAGGGAAATTATGAATTGCTATACTGATAATTAAAAGTACCCCCGATCGAACGAAAATATCTTTTTGATGACTATTAGTGATAATTGTAATTTTATCCATTAATAGATGAATGGATTGGAATAATACTAAGCCTATTGCTATTCCACCGAGTAAAATTACCCACCCGCCTAATTCAATACTTTCCGGAATCATTTCAAAAAATAATAAGCCAATTATAAGGCCTGCACATAATGAATAAATAAAGCCATGACCACTTTGAAAACCTTCCATTATCCAAGCGAGTCCACCGCCAACACCAATTCCAAGTGCGGAAGCTAACGCCCGATCATCCATACTGCACTCATCCCACTATTCTTAAAAAGGCTTTGTTTATTTTACTCTAAAAAATCAAAACAAAATATATGAATTCATATTAAATATTATTTGATTCTTTATTCAGATTGTTATATCATATATATGAACATATATTAATATATGTAGATAAATAGTGATTATTATATATAAGGTTTTGAATTGAAACCTAAAGTGAGGGAAGGATAATGGAAGAAAAAAAGGAATTAGAGGAAGTAAATAATAAGGACTTAGATGATGAAACATTATTTGTCGTATCGCAAACATTTAAAGCGTTAGGTGATCCTACGAGAATCCGGATTCTCCATTTGCTCTTTTATAAGGAGTATTCGGTAAACGGTATTGCTGAAACGCTACATCTTAGACAATCAACAGTTTCCCATCAATTGCGGTTCTTGAAAAATTTACGGTTAGTAAAATTCCGAAGGGAAGGCACAACATTGTTTTATTCCCATGATGATGAACATACTATGAATATGCTAAAACAGGCGATCGATCACGCCTGTCATCACTAGTATTCCGTAAACCAGTAATGAGTGTTAATAATAATTCACGTCATTAATATTGTTATATGAAAAGGGGATTTTGCAATGGATATGGAAAACAAAAAAACAGAATGGAAAGCGTTGTATGATATCTCGAAGGAAAGTGAGATGGGTGTAGCAGAGAGGGTTAGTGAATACGGTTGATAAATTCATAGGATGTATTATTGGATACAAAAAGTTTGGATGTGGTCAATTAACGTCCTGGTTTAGTAAAGCTTACTGCGAATATATTGGAACCCGATATATCATATTTATTTAGAAAGGTGATAGAAATGAAAAATATTCAAGAGCAACAAGCACACGAAAGTCATAGCCACGATCATAGTCATGATCATGATCACGGAAAAATGCCAATTATTTCATATTTTATTGGCTTAGTGTTGGCTATAATTGGGCTTTTTTTAAGTGATGCAAATTTATTAATACAAAACATCTTATTTTCAATTGCCACAATCACAGCCGGCTACCATGTAATTATTCTCGAAGGAATTGGAGAGACAGTTGAAAATACTAAATTAAAGGGAAAATTCACTCCTAATTCTCATATTCTAATGGGATTAGCTGCAATCGGGGCTTCTCTGATAGGGAGTTTTTGGGAAGGAACCCTTTTGATACTTATTTTTTCCGGCGCTCATTTTCTTGAAGATTACGCTGAAGGAAGAAGTAAAAGAGAAATTACTAAGCTACTCGAAATGAACCCAACGACAGCTAAATTAATCCTACCTGATGGAAACACAAAAATTGTTGATGTCAGTGAATTAAAAGTTGGAGATCAACTCCAAGTGCTGAACGGTGATCAAGTTCCAATTGATGGGATTATTTTATCCGGTACTACCTCAATTGATGAATCTTCTATTAATGGAGAAAGTATACCGAAAGAGAAGTCTAAGGGTGACGAAGTTTTTGGAAGTACGATTAATGGAACAGGTACTTTTACTATGGAAGTCACTAAGGAAAACAAGGATACTGTATTCTCTAAAATTTTACAATTAGTTAGTCAAAACCAAGATAATCAAACAAAAGCTGCCAGTATCATTCAAAAATTCGAGCCTAAATATGTTAATATAGTTTTAATCGCAATACCATTAGTAATGTTACTTGCTCCTTTTCTATTTGATTGGACATGGTCGCAAAGTGTTTACAGGGGATTAGTGCTTTTAGTCGCAGCTTCACCGTGTGCTTTGGCAGCAGCTACTGTATCTGTAACATTGTCTACAACATCTAACCTAGCTAAAAAAGGCCTGCTTTCAAAAGGAAGTACTTACCTATCACAATTAGCGGATATAGATGCAATTGCCTTCGATAAAACAGGAACCCTTACGAACGGAGAACCTAAAGTAACAAATTACTATTTCACTCATTCTGTGAACGAAGAAAATATTATTGATATTATAGTCGCCCTTGAAAAGGAATCCAATCACCCACTCGCTAATGCTATTTTAGAAAAATTTGAAGTTAAAAATAAAATAGACATCGAAGTTACTAATCAAATTGGAAAAGGTCTGACAGGAGATTATAATGGAAAAAATTATCGTATTGGTAAGCCTACTTCTTTTGAAAGTGCTTCTGAAGAGTATACCCAGTTCAATCATGATTGGGCATCAGAAGGAAAGACGGTTGTATACGTAGCAGAAAATGAAGAAGTTATTGGGATTATAGCTCTAATGGATATTCCGAATGAGCATGCTAAAGAAACAGTTAATTACTTTAAGAAACTTGGTATCCACACGACTTTAATTACTGGTGATTCGGAAATGACGGGAAAAGCTGTAGGCGAACAATTGGGAATAGACGAAGTTATCGCTAATGTAATGCCTGAAGATAAATCCAGAATTATAGAAGAACAAAAAGAAAAATTTGGAGTTACTGCCATGGTCGGAGATGGTGTGAACGATGCACCGGCCCTTGTTAATGCTGATGTTGGTATAGCTATGGGGGGCGGTACTGATGTGGCAGTAGAAGTATCTGATTTGGTTTTAATGCAGAACAATTTATCTAAATTAGTACAGTCTCATAAAATTTCCTCAAATATGGGTCGTGTTATTAGGCAAAATATTATTTTTTCAATGGCAGTTGTTGCCTTTTTAGTTGTCGTTAGTTTGTTAGGATTAACTGATATTACAATCAGTGTAATTGTTCATGAAGGAAGTACTTTAGTTGTTATACTAAATGGACTTCGATTATTAAGATCTAAATAATGAACGAATCGATTGACATGAATGAACTTTGAAGTGTGGATTCTACAATGCTCCCATAACATTGGACACTAAAAAACAGAGCAATCTAATAAAGATGTTATGAGTAAAAACAATGCCTTGCATACCGTTTTTATCATACGGGCGGTCAAATAAGCAATTAAAGAGCATGGGAAGCATAAAATCATAAACAGTGACTTAAGGCAGCCAGTTTACATTCAAAAGTTAAATTGACTGTATTAAAAGTTTCGAAACGATTAATATCCGTATGGGGGCAAGCGTCGAGCCAAAGATAATGCCAGGACAGAGCGTCTTTTTCCGTTCTTTTAAGTGGGAAAGGTTTTACCTTCTCTAGGCCAAGACAGTCCCAGAGCTAAAAGGGCCAGTTGCTCTTTTTGGGCGTTTGTGAACGGTAATCGCAGGAAGGGGATTTTCCCAACCGCACCTGGTTTTCCATCACAATAAAGTTGGCGGCATTTGTTCTGATATTCTTGGGAATACTTACACTATGAATGGCCGTATTAAGTGATACAGGAGCTGCTATTATTGTAATACTGAATGCTCTCCGCCTTTTGAGGGTAAAAGAATAAAAGTAAGGATAACTAGGTAAAGCTGTTCAATCAAAAATTGAACAGCTTATTTTTCATCAAAATCAAAAACGTTTATTATAATACCTACACTTGTTCTGTTAAACGTACCGATTTTTTAACCTTATTGTATCAGTAATATCTTGAAACGAAGTAAGCGACTAAAATTTCTCTTTTATCATACGTTTATAAAAATACACTTTTAAGAACGGTTTGAAAATTTTTGAAATAGATCAAAATAATCTTCTGGTTAAAAAACCTGTAGATATGATTTCTCTCTTAAATTTTTGTTTGATTAGATTAGACCCTAATAAGACGCATTCAACATGTCTACACGTGAATTTAGTCTTTGAAAATGTAAGGACCATTATTATTATAAAAACCCTAGTATAAAACGATACGCTGAAGCATATCATAAATGATGCGGTTTTTGATAAGGTTCCCCTTATCAATGATATTGCTAAAAAATTATAGAATGAACTCTAATAATGAGCTCATTCTATATTTTTCATCACTCCTTTTTAACCATTTGGAAACTTAGTTAACTTGAGGTGTTTTTGGATAATATTATCTAGTTGCTGCTGTTCTTTATCTAATATACCTGTATCTTCTTTTATTAAATCTATTATCTCAATTATCTTTCTTTTATTTTGTGATGTCATAAATTCTTGTGTACCACCTATGATTAAACCATTGATTTCAATATGGTTAGTCTGGTAAAAACTCAAACCTTCATGTGTTATTTTATTTCTGTAGTCCCTCGTTTTACGATTACTTTTGTCAGGTAAATTAGGATAGTACTTTTTATTGCTACTTTTTTTATTATTTTGCTCGAAATATTCTCTAGCATCCTGAGTCAAACCTTTAGATTTCTCATCTTCACCATTATATAATCTTCCTACTTTATCTATATTTATATCATTAATATCAACCATTAATGTGAAACAGCGTACTCTTATAAGTATATCGTCTAAAGTAGTTATCAACCTTATTGAATTTGTTATATGATAATCTAATATTAAATTTCCCTTTAAATCATTATTTTCAAAGCTTTTAAAATTTTCTTCCATTTCTTCTTGTGCTAAAGCTAGAAAAAAGCGATTTCTATCATATGAAACCATCAAATCTGCAATATATTGCTTAGCTAAATTATCAAATATGCTCTTATCATCATACATAGTTTTGTTTACATCATAATTAAACATTTAACACCCTCCCTTGTTTTTTATATTACTAAATTTTTCTTTTACGTTATGATTTTAATAACAGAATATTTCACTAGCTATTTGAACGCAAAATTACTACTAATATACAGTATTATTGATTAACAATATCTACAATAACCATAATCATCGCATAAATAGTAGTATTAATTGTCACATTTATTGCACCATCCACCCCTATATCTCTTGTATAACTTTTTTAAATTATATTTTTTCATTAAAAGTTCCTTTTTGTATAATTAACTATATAATAATCTATACTTTTATAATTAGCTACTTAATTGTACTTACATAATATAACAAACAATATTTTTTACAGAGAAAATCACAAAGAAAGTCACATAAAGCTTTAATATTTGATATATTTGTGTAAAGGATAACATAGAGGTGGAATATAAATGGCGACAATTGGATTTGAAGAAAAATTATGGCAAGCTGCGGATAAATTACGAGGGAGTATGGATGCAGCAGAATACAAGAATGTAGCGTTAGGTATTATATTTTTGAAATATGTATCTGATTCTTTTGAGGAAAAATATGAAGAATTATTAAATGATGAATATGCTGATGAAGAAGATAAAGATGAGTATTTAGCAGAAAATATTTTCTGGGTTCCTAAAGAAGCACGTTGGCAATATATTAACGATAATTCAAAAAAATCAGAAATTGGTCAAATTATTGATAAAGCAATGATAGCAATTGAAAGAGAAAACGAGTCTTTAAAAGGGGTCTTGCCTAAAGATTACGCAAGACCAGCTTTAGACAAGGAAAAATTAGGAGATATTATTGATTTATTTACTTTCAAAGTCGGAGACTCTGAAAGTAAGAAGCAAGATGTCTTGGGGCGTGTTTATGAATACTTTATTGCAAAATTTGCGAGCGCTGAGGGTAAAAATGCTGGGGAATTCTACACACCAGCCTCAATAGTTAAATTGCTTGTTGAAATGATTGAACCTTATCAAGGTAGAATTTATGACCCTTGTTGTGGGTCGGGCGGAATGTTTGTACAGAGTGAACATTTTATCGAACGTCATCAAGGCCGTATAGATGATATTGCTGTTTATGGTCAAGAATCTAATCCAACAACTTGGAAATTAGCAAAAATGAATTTGGCTATTCGAGGTATAGATAATGATTTAGGTGATCATCATGCAGACACATTTCATAATGATTTACATAAAGATTTGAAAGCTGATTTTATATTGGCTAATCCACCATTCAATGCAAGTGATTGGGGACAAGAAAAATTATTAGATGATTACCGCTGGAAATTTGGTATTCCTCCTAAAGGCAATGCCAACTATGCATGGATTGAACATATGATTTCTAAACTTGCACCAAGTGGTACAGCAGGATTTGTATTAGCGAATGGTTCGATGTCTACAAGTTTTAAAGATGAATTAGAGATACGTAAAAACTTAATTGAAGAAGACTTAGTTGAATGTATAGTCACATTACCAGGACAATTATTCTATTCAACTCAAATTCCAGTATGTCTGTGGTTCGTGTCAAAAAATAAAGCTAAAAACGGTAAGAATGAACGACGTGGAGAAGTACTATTTATAGATGCTAGAAATATAGGAAGCATGGTATCAAGAACATTAAAAGAATTCTCAGATGATGAAATAAAAGATATAGCAAATGTCTATCACTCATGGCGTGGAACAAGCGAAAGTCAATATGCAGACAAACCAGGATTTTGTAAAGTTGCTAAAATTCAAGAAATAAAAGATAACGAATATATCTTAACGCCAGGACGTTATGTAGGATTAGCAGAAGTAGAAGAAGATTCAGAACCATTTGAACAGAAAATGGAAAGAATCACAGCAGATTTGAGCGAACAATTTGCGAAATCAAAAGAACTCGAAGACCAAATCCGAAAATCATTGGAGGGATTAGGTTATGGAGTATAAAAAACTAGGTGATTACTGTGAAGTCAAGGGTGGTAAAAGATTGCCTAAGGGTGAACAATTAGTAGAATATGAAACAAACCATCCGTATTTGAGAATCTCAGACTATTCAAACGGGAGTGTAAATCTTAATAATTTAAAATATGTAACAGAGGAAACGTTTCAAAAAATTTCAAGGTATATAATAAATGAAGGAGATATATTCCTTTCCATAGTAGGGACTATTGGAATAGTGGATTTTATTGATTATAAATTAGATAGCGCTAGTCTAACAGAAAATGCAGTGAGAATACGTTCGTTTAATGAAAGCGTTTTAAGCACTAAGTTCTTATCCTATTTTCTCAAGTCAGATCAAGGACAGAATGAAATGTTTATTAGGACTGTGGGCTCTACACAACCAAAGCTAGCAATCACAAGAATAAAAGATATAAATATTCCTATAATAGATATAAAATCTCAACAAAAAATTTCTAATATTTTAAGTACTATTGATGAGAAAATCACCTTGAATAAAAATTTAATAGCAAACCTTGAAGAGCTTTCACAAACACTATTCAAACGATGGTTTGTTGATTTTGAATTTCTTGATGAAAATGGTAATCCATACAAATCAAGTGGTGGAGAAATGATTGAGAGTGAATTAGGTGAAATACCTAAATTTTGGAATGTTGAAAAAGCAGAGGATATTTATAAAATTACAATTGGAAAAACTCCCCCGCGAAAATTAACCGAATTATTTTCTGAGAACGAAGGTATAGATTGGGTTTCAATTTCAGACATGAAAACTGAAGGAATGTTTATAAATCACACTAAAGAAAAGATTGTTGAAGAAGGTATCATAAACTATAAAGTTAAGGTTGTACCTAAAGGTTCAGTTTTATTAAGTTTTAAACTTACAATTGGAAGGGTAAAAATTACTAATAAAGAATTAACTACAAATGAAGCAATAGCTCACTTTTTTTCAGATAATATGCATCAACTATATACTTATCTCTATTTAAAGAACTTTAATTTTGAATATTTAGGAAATACTTCTTCTATAGCAACTGCTATTAATTCAAAAATAGTTAAAAAGATGCCAATATTAGTACCAAAGCAAAGAATATTAACAAAATTTATTAATAGGGTAGAACCATTTATGAAAAGTATTGATATTGTTCAATGTGAAAATATAAAATTAACGCAATTAAGAGACACGTTATTACCAAAATTAATGTCAGGTGAAATAGAGATACCTGATGATATCGAGGTGAATGAAGATGAACTTTCAATTTAGTGAAGGTGATTTAGAACAAGTTGCGCTTGAATGGTTTGAAGAACTTGGTTATACAGTTAAAAAAGGTCGAGAAATTAGTGAAACAGGTATTACGCCTGAACGAGAAAGCGATAAAGACGTTGTGCTTGATAATCGTTTAGAACGTGCTTTAAGACGTATTAACCCAGATTTACACAATAATGCTATTCAACAAGCAATACATGAAATTTCCATAGAAAAATCACCAAATTCAATTGAAAACAATCGTATATTCCATGAAATGATAACGAATGGGATTGAAGTAGAACACTATAATGAAGATGGGGAAACAATCAATGATTTAGTTTATGTATTTGATTTTAATAATCCAGAAAATAATGACTTCCTGGCTGTTAATCAATTGATTGTTGTGAATGGTGATGAGAATAAACGACCAGACGTTGTGTTGTTTATTAATGGTTTACCTGTTGTTGTAATTGAACTTAAGAGTTCGACTAATGAATCTGTGGGTGTAGAAGATGGTTACCATCAATTAGAAACTTATAAAATGAGGATTCCTCAATTATTTAATCACAACGCTATATTGGTAACAAGCGATGGGATTAATACAAAAGCGGGCTCTATGACTGCAGATTATGATCGTTTCATGACATGGAGAACAAAAGATGGTAAGACTGAGGCTTCGTCTACAATGGCAAGTTTAGATGTATTAATCCATGGCATGTTAAATAAAGAAGTATTATTAGATTTAATTCGACATTTCATTTTATTTCAAGATGATGGTAAAGGTAATATTGTTAAAATTTTAGCTGCATATCATCAATATTATGCGGTTAATAAAGCCGTTGTTCGCGCAATAGAAGCCACTTCTAACCAGGGAGATGGTAAAGGTGGCGTTATTTGGCATACACAAGGCTCTGGTAAGAGTTTGACTATGGTTTTCTTTTCGGGAAAATTAATACAAAAGTTAAATAACCCTACTTTAGTTGTGGTAACTGACCGTAATGACCTAGATAATCAACTACATAGTACCTTTGTAAAATCTAAAGGTCGTTCTGGTAAGGGATTATTAAGACAGACACCTAAACAAGCAGATTCTCGTAAAGAGTTGAAAGAACTATTATCAGTTGAATCTGGAGGGATTGTATTTACAACGATGCAGAAATTCGAACCAGAAGAAGGCAAAGTTACTATGGATGCTCTAACAGAACGTAGAAATGTCATTGTAATGGCCGATGAAGCACACCGTACACAATACGGTTTTAGCGCATCTTACGACGAAAAAGGTGAAGGTATTAAATATGGTTATGCCAAATATTTAAGAGATGCTTTACCTAATGCTTCATTTGTTGGATTCACTGGAACGCCTGTATCTTCGACAGACAAAAATACACAGATGGTTTTTGGAAATTACATTGATGTGTATGATATGACGCAAGCTGTTGAAGACGGTAGTACGGTTAAAATATATTATGAAAGTCGAATAATCCCATTAAATTTACCTACAGATTTAGATATTGATGCAGCTTATGATGATATTACTTCCGGACAAGAAGACGATGTCAAAACACGATTAAAGTCTAAATGGTCTCGAATAGAAGCATTATCAGGCTCAGAACAACGTGTTCATTCTTTAGCAACTGATATTATCAATCACTTTGAAACAAGACAAAAAGCGATGAAAGGTAAAGGCATGATTGTCACAATGAGTCGCCGTATAGCGGTTGATTTATATGATGAAATTGTAAGGTTAAAACCTGAATGGCATTCAGATGATGATAACCAAGGTGTTATCAAAGTTGTGATGACAGGTTCCTCAAGCGACCCTAAAAACTTCCAAAGACACATTGGTCCTAAAAAAAGAAGAAACTTACTGGAAAGCCGTATGAAAGATGTTGAAGATGAACTACAACTCGTTATCGTGAGAGATATGTGGTTAACAGGTTTTGATGTACCCTCTATGCACACGATGTATATCGATAAGCCTATGCAAGGTCATAACTTAATGCAAGCCATTGCACGTGTGAATAGAGTATTTAAAGACAAACCAGGTGGTCTTATTGTGGACTATGTAGGTATCGCTGAAAGTCTTAAAGAAGCTTTAAAAGAGTATACAGATTCTGATAAAGAACAAACCGGTGTGGACACAGATAAAGCTTTAGAAATTATGTTAATGAAATACGATGTTATCCAAGATATGTTATATAATCATGATTATTCTGACTTCGAATCAGATAAAAAATCTAATCGATATAATGTCATCTCAAATACGATGGATTATGTAATTGGCTTAGGCGAAGAAGAAAGACAAAGATTTGTGAATACAGTCACTGAACTTGGCAAAGCTTTCGCTTTATGTGCAACAGAGGAAGCAGCTCAAGAATTAAATAGTGAAATTGCATTCTTAAAAGCCGTTAAAGCAGGAATCGTTAAATTATTAGCGCCCCCAACTGAAGACGATGCCACTAATAAGTCTCCCGCTGAAGTTGAAGCTGAAATTAATCAATTGATATCAAAATCCGTTGTAACTGAAGAAGTTGTAGATATATATCAAACACTCGGTTTAGAAAACCCAGATATATCAATTTTATCTGATGATTTCTTAAAAGATGTAGAAGGACTACAACAGAAAAATGTAGCAGTTGAATTATTGAATAAGTTACTTAAAGGGCAAGTTAAGTCATTAATGAAAACGAACGCAACCGTATCTAAACAATTTTCTGAGATGCTAGGTAAATCTATTCAAAAATACAACAATCGGTCTATAGAAGCTTCTAAAGTTATTGAAGAATTAATACAAATGGCAAAAGAAATTAATCAAGAGCAACAACGAGGAAAAGATTTAGGTTTAAGTACAGAAGAAATTGCTTTTTATGATGCATTAGCTTCACATGAAACAGCTAAAGAAGCTTTGGGCGATAAAGAGTTAAGAGCCATTGCACATGAGTTAACTAAAACAGTTAAGGATAACATGAGTGTTGATTGGTCTAAACGAGACAGTGCTAAAGCTAAAATGAGAGTTCAAGTTAGACGCCTATTAAAGAAATATGGCTATCCACCAGATCTTCAAAAAATGGCTGTGGAACAAGTTGTAGAGCAAGCAGAATTAATGGCAAGTCAGCAATAAAAAAATAAATCATAATGCGGTTAGAGAAACATTTCTCTAACCGCATTTATTAGTATCCTCGTTCAATTAATTTTTGTTTTTCCTTCTCAAGTTCAGGAATATCTTCTTGATCTGGTAATGCATCTATATAATCTAGTCCTAGATGATTTAATGCTGTTTCTAAATCAACATCCTCGCTTTCCATGTACCTCCAAACTTTCAAACTAGTATATTCATTATAAACCTCATTGTAATGGTAATTACCAACAATCGTTTTATCACCCTTCGCCATATAATTAAGCTTATTCTAAACTAAAGGTCAATATTGGTCAACGTTTTATTCTTAATTAATTTTCCATCATCATACACTATAAATGAGTTAGTGACTGAACCTTTCTTGTATATAATTTTCCAGCTAATTATAATTAGAGTAAAATAAATGTATCATCTATGCATTATTAAAAAACTCTATTTGAATACTTTACAATTTGGTGGGTACTCGTAATTCGTCTTTTAAGATAACTCAAAGTATCTATTTTAATCATTTGCAGTGAAACGATGTTGATTTGTTTTGTTTCCATATTGACCTCCATGTATTTGCTATGATTTCAAAATCCATTTTTGACGTGCCTTAGGGTTGAGTGGATGCATAATTTCATTCGTTTCTGGGTTGATGAGTTGTTTCACTTTCTTTTTATGTGGTTTCAACATCTCTAAAATTTCATTTACACGTGCTTCAATAACTGGCTTCTTAGCATAGGAGCCCCAAGCTAATATCACTTCGTCAGATTCTTTCACTGCTTTCATAATTTGAATATCTGTATGCTTATCATAGGCATTTTCCAGATGTTTTAGGTTGATTGGTGTCGTTATATTAGAGTATAGGTTCACAAAATGGATTGAACCAAATACATCCATTTCTGAAACTTTGTTCATAATCAGTTGTGTTGTTAGGTCAATATTGAGAATGCCATCATAGTGCGGATACATCGTGATGATTGTAAGTGTTTGTTTTTCACTGTCCCATGTCTTTGTTAGTAAGTAGCGGTGAGTTCTCTTTTCGTCAAATATTGCAGTAGTGACAAGTGTATTTGTGATATTTTCCATTGATTTTATCTCCTTAATATTCATTTGGTAATAACATAATGTAATAAGAAAGGTCTATATCATCTTCACGGATAATGTAGACCTTATTGATATTGATAGGTTGATTGATATTTGCCTTTTGAGTTTTCACATACGCTGGTCGTTCTTGTTTGTGTTTGATATATAATTGATTGCGATGTGTATTGAACTGGAATATATGAAAATAATCTACTAAGGTATTATCTTTGGTTTGTTCTTGTTCTCGCTCAGATACGAGTTGCCATAATTGGTGTTGTAAGATATTAGGTAAGTTGTTGGCGATACCCCGGGTGATATATCTATTCATAAGAGACTTCCTTTCGTTCTGACTCTTTCATCCAAATGATGATTTCACTTAGTATTGTAATGACTAATTGTGTAATTTTGATGTATTTATGCATATTATTGTCCTCCTGTTAGTAAGTATCGTTGATCCAAAAGAGGCATGATAGTGTTGTGTAGGTATAAGAAATCCATATCGTGATTTTCGTCGATATAACCGATGGCTATGAGCTGTTTCTGATAGTAGAGAATGAAAGGATAGAGATTGCTTTCGTGAAGTGTGTCAGAGTAGTAGGTATTAGTCTGAAGTATTTTATTACTGAGTGGGCCAAGTCTTACATATTGATTGGGTAAGATATCATCAGCGATTTCCTCGATAGATTCGCAGTGCCACACTTCGTCCTTTGGCAGATTGAATAAGTTGGTTATATAGTGCTTGAGTTGTTGTTCTAGTGTCATTGTTATGACCTCCTAATGTATTGGATTGACGTATGCATGTGATACATCATT
>NZ_JAESMB010000003.1:0-220 GCF_017892945.1 Staphylococcus sp. GDX8P114P-2
TTTAGCATTTGTAACTTGTCTTGATTGTCCTCGGTCCAAATCATACCCACGTTGATTAACATATTCGTTAAATCTATCTTGAAACGCTGTTAACGCCTTTTTATTCCCTACAACTTCTTTCGCACTTAATCTACCGTCATCAGTGATAGGAACAACACCATAATGCATATGTGGAGTTTTTTCGTCCATGTGAACTGTCGCATATAATAAATTATCTTTA
>NZ_JAESMB010000003.1:406-4632 GCF_017892945.1 Staphylococcus sp. GDX8P114P-2
TTGAACATGTTTTTGTATGCCCGTTGTATTTGTTCCAGATTTAACTTTTGAAACTCTAACAATGGAATAAGACATATAAAAATCACTCCTAAGCACAAAGGTTTCATGTGTATTTAACAGTTTAAGTCTAACACACTAGACTTATTTTACAATAAGTCGTTAATACGTGTGCTCTGCGAGGCTTAAACCTGTTTTTGCTAACGCAAAAAATGAGTGGCAAAATGCTAGCCACTCATAGTTCTAAACCAAAATATAATATAACTATTCAAACTGCTTTTCAGAACGTTTAAATACAATAATCGTCAAAAGACAACATAAAATAATAAGGATAGCCATGGCTACAAGAATATTACTATACACTCCAGAAGAATAATTTATAAATTCCAGAACTAGTTTACGATTAATCAATTGTAGTGACAATAAACCTCCTACAATTGCTATACCTGTTCCCTCTGATAAAAAACTTGTGAAATTTAGCAAACTCATTCCAGAAGCAACTTCTTCTTCAGAAAGACTACTTGATACTATTTTTGATATAACTGTTTTAGTAAAAGATAATCCGCCCATAACAAATATAAACATAAAAGTAGTCAACCACATACTAAACTCAACAAAAAATGCAATAGTTAAAAAACTTATAGAGATAGACAATGATCCTAAAATAAAAACAAATAATGATCCTTTTCTATCCACTAAAAAACCACCAAAATAACCAAAAACAATAACACTCATGGTTCCAGGAAAAATAACACTATTACCTATTGTCGCTACATTTACATGATAAATAGTTTTCATCATATAAGGCACCATTGATATAAAACCAGCTACTATAGAAAATATTAGCCCACCAGAAAACAAACCAAGCATAAACGGAATGTTTTTCCCTAGTTTAGGATTAATAAAAGGGTTAGAAACTCTTGAAATATGTTTAATAAAAATCACAAAAAAGATTGTGAAGAGTATTAAAAAAGTCCAATTATAATTTGTCGTAAATAACATAAAACATATAATACTTATAGACATTAAAACAATACCTACGATATCTAATGTATTTTTTGTTGATTTACCAGGTACCATTACTTTAATAAGAAAAGGTATAGTTACTATTGTAATCATAGGAAGTATAAGTAGGTAAGACCAATGAATATAATGTGCTATTATTCCCCCTATTGAAGGACCTAACCCTTCACCTAAAGCTACAATTGATCCTATAAAACCAAAGGCTTTGCCTTGTTTTTTTCTTGTAATATTTCTAGCTACAACCACCATAATCAGTGAAGGGAATGCAGCAGATCCTACTCCTTGTACTAACCTACCAAAAATCAAAATAAAAAAGTGATTGTGACCAATAAAAGCAATCAATGAACCAAGACAGCTCAAACTAATACCAATAATTAACAATTTTTTTATATTTATATAATCAGATAATTTTCCATATACTGCTGTTCCTATCGAAAAAGTTAACATATATGCAGTGTTTACCCAGTTTGTAATTCCAGGAGTAGTATTAAAATGATTTGCAATATCAGGTAAAGAAACATTTAAAACCATTTCATTTAATACACTAAAAAATGAAAGAATACAAAGCCAAAATAAAACGCTATAAAACAAACCTTTAAATTTTTTATATAAACTAAACAATTTTACCTCTTTACTTGAGGTGACTAAAGTTTATAGGGGTAAATTATTCTTTCACCTCATATAAATTCCCCAAATTTTTAAATAGACACTTCATAAAAAAATCCTCCTAAATTAGAATAGTTTAAATATATCATTTTTGTTCAGTAATATTAATATGTACACTATTTCCAAAATTTAAATTCATGTTGCCAAAAATCGATTTGTTTTTGCAATTGTTTTTCGTTCGCTTTTAAAGTCGATTTCATTAAGTCCGTTAAATCGACTGGCGAAATTTCTTTTATCAAATTCTTATATTTTGTTCTAGAATTTCTGTGAAGCTTTCCCCATTCTTCTTCATCACTCAATAACATAAAAACTATTGCTCTATCCGCAGTGCGTTGGATAGTTTTCCAATCTGGTTGCAAGATATGTAAATCACTAAAGCAATCATTCCAGTAATCCACCATATCTCTTTTAAGTTCGATTTCTACACGCCATAAATGTTCAGACATAACTTCAGCATCTGCATTATCTTTACGTTCTTGCTTTTTATTATAAATTCTAATAAATCTATTACTATCTCTCACGCCAAAATATTTTGTTTCTGGCTTACCATTACGACCATAAAAAATAGTTTTCTTAACTGCTTTATCAGACATTGCATAGTAGTCACTCAAATCATCTTCAAAATCAAAGGCTAAATCTAATCTTGTAAAACCGTCATCTTCCATGTAGCTTATTATATTTTGTTTTAACCAAATCATTTCATCTCGTGTAAGTTTGTTTGGATTAAATTCAATACGCATATTACGTCTATCCCAACTATCTGCTTTCACTTTGTCATATTCAATATAAACTTTTTCTTGAAGTGCTTTAGCTTTAAACTTTGTTTGAAGAATATCCCAAAGTCTTATTTGGGGCTCTACACTCATAAATTTAGAAAGGGCTTGAGCGTTGTCTCGGTTGAGATTTCCAACGATCGTCATTGCATCAAAACTTAATTTTGGGTCAGATATGCACACAGTATGTGCGTCCAACCGGCTATTAGAGTAGCCGGTTTTAGAAAAATTGTCTAAATCGTGATTTTCTAAGTGATTTGAATGATTTGTATGATTATTTTTACTCATAAAAAATCGACTCCTTAATTTAAGAAGTCGCTCACCCGAATATATATCTTGAAGAATAAACTTATATCGTTTAATATCTAGATATACAAAATATAAAAAAACAACTTAGTGTTTTTTCTTTGGGTAAGTCGCTATCACAAACTTTGGTCAGGGAGTGAGCGACTTCTTTTTTATTTGTTTATTAATATAACACTATCAAAAGACTTGGTCTAATCAGATCAGGTCTTTTTCTGTTTTAAAACCTTAGCAACTAAATATACTGCATTTACTCCAGTGATTATTGCTAATATAACTGATACAGTTAAACTTTCTACTCGCATAGTTAATATTAAAAGCATGCAAAGAATAACGTTTAAAACTGTTGATATAACCAATCCCTTATCTAAATTTTTACTCATCTTCTTCAACTCCTTTTATTGCTTTATTCCAATTTCCTTATTGGTCGGAACCTACAGGGCTTTATGTGTTGTTGAGTTGGTACTTTCTTGGGATTAATCCCAATTCAAGTCCAACCAACTCGCTAACAAGTTAGCTAACACATAGCCCATTCCAACCAATAAGTTTTCTCGGCATAAATGCATGTTCTATAAGTGCATACCTCTATCTCGTTTTTGATTCTTTTGTTGTTCTTGTTGCTGTTCCTGTTCTGAATATAATTCTGGATTCATTTTTTTATCTAAGTTTCCTGCTAAACCATTTAGTTTTGGTTCATCTTCTGTTAACTTATTAACTCTTTCCGCAAAGGTATTTCTTCCTAAAACTCGTTCTAACTCTTTTAGTAAGATTTTTAAAAGCTTTAACGCTATTTCTATATTCTCTTTAAGTGGCTTTGCATTTTCGTAAAGTTGGTTAAAATTATCGTCTGCGTTTTCAATACGCTCAACTGCTTTATTTAATAAATCATCTTTCTCTCGTATTTCCTTATCTTTATCATCTAAGGCTCTACCAGACTTTATATACTCGTAATCTTCCGAAATATCTTGAGCAGCTTTTATCTGTTTCTGAAATTCATTGAAATCTTTTTGGCTTATTACAACATTTCCAGTTTCTTGTATTTCTTTGCTAAATAAACCACCTACTTTTTCAGTTTCTTGCTCATACGGAACATTTATAGGCTTTTTAAGCGTATTTAACGATTTTTGGTACTCTTGCATTAATTTATCGTTCTTTTGCTTTATATGGTCTGTTTTTTGGCTCTCACGTTCATATTCTTGCTTATGATATTCTGTTTTTTGTTTATACTGACTTATTTGCTCATGTTTAGCATTTGTTACTTGTCTTGATTGCCCACGTTCTAAATCATATCCTCGTTGTTTAACATGCTCATTAAATCTATCTTGAAACGCTGTTAAAGCTTTTTTATTACCTACAACTTCTTTAGCACTTAAACGACCATCATCAGTTATTGGAACAACGCCATAATGCATATGTGGTGTTTTTTCGTCCATGTGAACTGTTGCATATAATAAATTATCTTTA
>NZ_JAESMB010000003.1:4828-8563 GCF_017892945.1 Staphylococcus sp. GDX8P114P-2
AACATGTTTTTGTATGCCTGTTGTATTTGTTCCTGTTTTAACTTTTGAAACTCTAATAATTGAATACGACATATATAATTCACTCCTCAACAATAAGGTTAGTTAAGTAATTTAATACTTTAAGTCTAACATACTAGACTTATTTTTCAATAAGTCGTTAAACCGTATGCTCTGCGAGGCTAAAACATGTTTTTGTGCCTGCACAAAAAATGGACTGAATAAATCAGTCCATAAGTTCAAAACCAAATTCAAAATCAAAACATCAGCAACCAAAAATAGTGGTTGTTAAACATAAAGATCAAAACTAAAACAACATATTCAACTACTTACTTTCTTTTTCAAAATTTAAGGAATACTGGATATTGTAAATATTACAAAAGCTATTATCATAATTTATAATTCAAATAAGCATAAAGTTTTTTAATGACACTCTTAACAGGAAAAAGTTCCCAATCAACGCTATTACCATTTTTATAACTAGAAATAGCTAAACTTATTAAATTATTTTCTTCAATTGCTAAATTTTCTATTATCATACTGCCAGCTAAATCTTTTGAATAAAACTTACCTGTTTCATAAGTTACGATCATACGACAAAGGGTTAAAATAACATTTGTTTCATCACCATAAAAATCTTTTATCAATTCTTTAGAACTTTCCTTTATAGCTTTTTGTAAATCAATAAATGGAACATCAGGAATTAAGTTATTAATATTATTTTCGCCATAAATTGATATTGAAGAAAGCTTGGCTTGATATAATAATATTGTTAAATCAATGTTATTATTCTTTTCTGGAATAAAATAATTTAAATAATCTCCTCTAAGCCATTCCCCATAGATAAACTCTTCAATAGGTGGATAAGACCAATTTTCATTTTCATGATAATTAAGCACAGTTAATTCTATATATTTTAAACTTGTATCTTCACCAATTTCTTTAGAGATAGGCATAATTTTCGAAATTAATATTCTTTTTTCTTCTTTAGTCATATCTCTATTTATTATCACTAGAAAATCAACATCACTATCTTTTTTTAAACCCCCTTTAACATAAGAACCATATAAATAGACTCCTAATAAATCTTTTGAAAACAATCGTTTCAATTCTATTAAAACATTATCAATTTGCTTATTTGGTTCCTCCATTATTGACTCCTCTCATCTTTAAATATTATTTCCAAAATCTAAATTCACGTTGCCAAAAATCAATCTGCTTTTGCAATTGTTTTTCGTTAGCTTTTAAAGTCGATTTCATTAATTCAGTTAAATCAATTGGAGATATTTCTTTAATTAATTGCTTGTATTTATATTTAGCATGCCTTTCAAGTTTTCCCCATGTGCCTTCTTCATTCAGTAACAAATAAATCATTGCTTGCTCTTTTACTTTTTCTGGTGTTGTCCAATCAGGTTTTAAAATATGTAAATCATTAAAACAATCATTCCAATAATCAACCATGTCTCGTTTCAATTCAATTTCTATACGCCATAGATGTTCTGAAATAACTTCAATATCTGCATTATCCTTACGTTCCTGTTTTTTATTATAAATTCTAATAAATCTATCGCTATCACGTACCCCAAAGTATTTTGTTTCTGGTTTACCATTACGACCATAAAATATAGTTTTCTTAACTGCTTTATCAGTCATTGCGTAATAGTCGCTCAAATCATCTTCAAAATCAAAAGCTAAATCTAATCTTGTAAAACCGTCATCTTCCATGTAGTCGATAATGTTTTGTTTTAACCAAAGCATTTCTTCATGTGTGAGTTTATTAGGATTAAATTCAACACGCATATTACGTCTATCCCAACTATCTGCTTTTACTTTGTCATATTCGATATAAACTTTTTCGTTAAGTGCTTTAGCTTTAAACTTTGTTTGAAGTATATCCCAAAGTCTTATTTGTGGCTCAATACTCATAAAATCAGACAGCTTTTTAGCATTGGCTTTGTTCAAATTCCCAACGATTGTCATAGCATCAAAACTTAATTCTGGTTGAGGGGTGGTAAAAAAATTACCACTTAACCGGCTATTAGAGTAGCCGGTTAAGGAGTAATTTTGCACTTCCCCTGATGTAACTTGTTTTGAATAGATTTCTTGTTCTTTTTTACTCATAAAAAATCGACTCCTTAATTTTGTTTAAGAAGTCGCTCACCCAAATATATATCTTGAAGAATAAACTTAAATCGTTTAATATCTAGATATACAAATTAATAAAACATAATTCTTATATTTTATTACGGTTTTGTCGTTCACAAACTTTGGTCAGGGCGTGAGCGACTTCTTTTTTTTATTTTGTTATTAATATAACACTATCAAATGACTTGGTCTAATTAGTTCCTAATTAGATCAAGTCATTTTTTTATGCCTTAAATACTTTATCTTTGTCTTGATACTTACTCAAATATTCTTTATTAACCAACATAGAAATAGCCTGAGATTTAGTTAAACCCATTTGTTCTGCAATTTCTTCAAGTCTTTTCAAAGTATCTTCAGTTAAAGTTATACCTACTTTTGTACGAACCATTTTTACTCCCCATTTCTAACTATTATTAAGTTTATTTTATTCCATTTATACATATATGTCTAGAGATTTCTATACAATAACTCATAAAGTCCCTAAAATGTAGCCTAAATGTAGCTTTGTGAAAAATCGTTGAATCCATTGGCATTAAAGGTCTAAACACTTCACAATCTCGGAATTGGCACTCGGCACTTAAAAGGGGGGGGCGTAGTAGTCCCCCTTTTTCCAACTAAATTTGATAAATTCTAAGCCAAAATACAAAAACAGGGCTAACAGATCACTTCGTGAAGTTAGCCCTAAAACCTAAACCATTAACTCAATTTATTTTTTTATTCCAATTTCCTTTTGGTCTTAAAGTTTGCGTCCTTAACAATCCTAAAAGCTGTCAGTCGGTCGGGTTAATAGCTGACGCTATCGACCGCTGTCGCTTTAAGTCTAAGTTAAGGACTCTTTAAGACAAAAAGTTTTCTCGGCATAAACGTGGGTATAATTAAATTAGATATACTTAAAACAATTCTTTTAAGATTTTGAACGCCATTCTATTTTTAGAGTGGCGTTTTTATTTATCTACCTCTACCCCTATCACGTTTTTGCGTATTCTTTTCTTCTTGATATTCTTCAGGGTGTATTTGTTTATCAAACATTTGTATTGCCTTTATCATAGGAGCATTATCTCTACTCACATCATTCATTAAATTTCTATATTTATTTCTACCAATAGCTTGCTCTAACTTCTCAAAAATCTCTCTAATAACTTTAATAACATTAAGCGCATTATCAAGGTGTTTTTTGAGGTCTTTTATAAACTCATTTGCTCTTGCTAAAGTTTCAGACATATCCTTGTTTTCTTCTCTAAGCTTACTATTTTCGTTTTTTAGGTCATTCAGAGCTTTATCTGACTTAATATACTCATAATCTTCTGTAATCGTTTGTGCTGCTTGTATTTGTTTCTGAAAGTTATTAAATTCTTCTTGGCTTATTACAACATTCCCTGTTTCTTGTATTTCTTTGTTGAACAATCCACCTACTTTTTCAGTTTCATGTTCATATTGGACGTTTAAAGGCTTTTTAAGCGTTTCTAATGATTTTTGGTATTGTTCTATCAACTCACTGCTTTTTTGTTGTATATGGCTTAATTTTTGGCTCTCACGCTCATATTCTTGCTTATGGTATTCTGTTTTTTGCTTCATGTTTAGCATTTGTTACTT
>NZ_JAESMB010000030.1:0-31319 GCF_017892945.1 Staphylococcus sp. GDX8P114P-2
GAGAGGTCTCTTTTTTTATGTTGAAAAATATACAAACTAGACCGTAAGGTCTTTATTATAAAAGTAGAAACGAGGCGAAGTGAAAGCGATTGAAGCTGACGAATGAAACTTGTGACGCAACGCGCTTACGAGAGGTAAGCAAGTCAGGACAAAAGGTATACAATTGCTGGAGCAATTGCATAAGTAGTACTAGTGCATTTCATGCAAAGTACTACTTTATATGAAAAAGAAAATGGTACTACTATTTTGAATAATAGTAGTACCATTTTCTTCTATGTTTATCAAAGATATTTATTTTGAAATTTTTAATGTTATATCAGTAAGGAATATAACATTTTATTTTCATTAATATAAATATTTGATGGATCAAATTCTGTTACATTTTCTTTTAATTGTTCTAGATCACTATGATGATATAATTGAATACCGATAATAACTGTTCCTGTATTTTGTGATGATTTTTTCAAATACTCAAATTTTGTAATATCATCTTTTGGTCCTAAAACATCATTTACAAATTCACGTAATGCTCCTGGGCGTTGTGGGAAGTTTAGGATAAAGTAATGTTTCATTTCTTCGAACAGTAAAGAACGTTCTTCAATTTCTTTCATTCTATTAATATCATTATTACCGCCACTTACGATGCAAACGACATTTTTTCCTTTAATGTGTGATTTATATTGTTCTAATGCTGTGACACTAAGGGCACCAGCAGGTTCAGCAATAATTGCTTGTTTGGAATACATATCTAAAATAGTTGAACATACTGCACCTTCATGTACTTGGACGTAATCGTCGACTACATTTTTAGAAATGTCATATGTGATTTCACCGACACGAGCGACTGATGCACCATCAACAAACTTGTCAATTTCAGGTAATGTAACAATTTGGTTTTCTAATACTACTGAAGCATACATACTACTGGCACCAGCAGGTTCTACACCTACAATAGAAGTATTAGGTGAGTGATCTTTAAAATATGTGCCTACACCTGAAATTAAACCGCCACCACCAATTGCAGCAAATAAATAATCAAATTCGACATCATCTTGTTGTGCTTGATTGATAATCTCTTTTGCCAAAGTGCCTTGACCGGCAATTGTGTAAATATTATTAAAAGGATCAATAAAATTCATTTTGTTGTCTTGAGTATAAGTTAAAGCTTCTTTAAGACAATCATCAAATGTATCACCAGTTAATACGACTTCAACATTTGAAGCACCAAAAAATTTAACTTGGTTAATTTTTTGAAGTGGTGTTGTGACTGGCATAAAGATAACTGCTTTAAGATTTAATTTACTCGCGGTATAGGCAACGCCTTGTGCATGGTTACCAGCACTAGCACAAGTTATACCGTTTTGTCGTTCTTGATCACTTAACGCAGCAATTGCATTATATGCGCCTCGCAATTTAAATGAACGTACCCACTGCAAATCTTCACGTTTTAAATAAACGTTACAATCATATTTAAGAGATAAATAATGATCTTTTTGAAGAGGGGTTTCTTTAGCGATATCTTTCAATTGTAAAAATGCTTCATCTATATCCTTTGATGACACTGTAGTTTTTACTGTCATAATTTTCACACCTTTGATTTAAAATTAGTAGCTGCTTAATAAGCTTTTGATTCTTCATATGATTTGATTTGTTGCTCATATTGCAATGTTACTGCAATGTCATCTAATCCTTTAACCAATTTGTTTTTCCATGTTGAATCAATGTCAAAGTGGAAGGTTTGTTCTGGTGATGTAACTGTTTGGTTTGGTAAATCTATAGTAATTTCTTGGAATTGAGCTAAATGTTTACGTGCTGCTTCATCTAACGTAATAGGGAGCATACCATTTTTTGTACAATTCATATAGAAAATATCACTATAACTTCCTGCAATAATAATATCAAAGCCATAATCTTTTATAGCCCACGCTGCATGCTCTCTACTAGAGCCACAACCAAAGTTATCTCCAGTAATCAGAATGGAAGCGTCACGATATTCTGGTTTATTGGGGTTAAAATCTGGATTGTCTGAACCATCTTCTAAATAACGCCATTCATCGAAAGCAAACGGACCAAATCCCGTTTTGGAAATACGTTTCAAATGAACTTTTGGAATGATTTGATCTGTATCTATATTATCGTGAAAGAGTGGTACAATTTTACCACTATATGTTGTAATTGGTTTTACTTCCATCTTAAACAACCACCTTTCTTACATCTACAAATCTACCATTAATTGCTGCCGCTGCGGCCATTGCTGGTGATACTAAATGTGTACGTGCACCTTTACCTTGGCGACCTTCAAAATTTCTATTACTTGTAGAAGCACAATGAACACCATTAGGAACTTGGTCAGGATTCATGCCTAAGCACATTGAACAACCTGGCTCTCTCCAATCAAAACCAGCCTCTTTAAAGATTTGATCAATGCCTAATTTTTCAGCTTCATTTTTTACAGAACGTGAACCTGGAACAACAATTGCTGTAATTTTAGGATGTACTTTATTGCCTTTCACGATTTGACTTGCTTCAATTAAATCGGAAAGTCTGGCATTGGTACATGAGCCTAAAAAGACATAGCCTAAGTCAATATCTTCAGCTTTTTGGCCGGGTTTAAGTCCCATATAGTTATAGGCACGTTCATCATTAACATCAGTTATTTCAGGGAATGGTGTGTTAAAATTGACACCCATTTCAGGACTTGTACCCCAAGTAACTTGTGGCTCTAAGTCAGAAACATTTAATTCAATGACTTTATCAAATTCAGCATCTTCATCAGTATAAAGTTCACGCCATGCATCTATATCATACTGATAATTCGTTGCGTAAGGGCGTCCTTTAACATATTCAAATGTTGTGTCATCTGGTTGCATCATGCCGTATTTTGCACCGGCTTCTATAGCCATATTACAAATAGTCATACGTGCTTCCATTGAGAGTGCGCGAATGGCTTCACCTGTAAATTCTAAAGCGTAACCTGTACCAAAATCTACACCATGTTGATTAATTAGATGTAGAATAATATCTTTAGCATAGACACCAGGAGGCAAAGTACCATTTACATCAATTTTTAAATTTTTCGGTTTTGTTTGCCACAAACTTTGAGTTGCAAAGACATGTTCAACCTCACTTGTACCAATACCGAATGCAATGGCACCAAAAGCGCCGTGAGTGGCAGTGTGGGAGTCGCCACACACAATTGTTTTTCCTGGTTGAGTTAATCCTGTTTCTGGTCCTACCATATGCACTATACCTTGTTCATCTGAACCCATATCAAAGATGTGAACACCAAATTCTTTAGCATTCTTTTGCAATGTAGTTATTTGTTTATTCGCAATCTCATCTTTAATATTAAAAATATCAATTGTAGGTACGTTATGATCCAAAGTAGCATATGTTAAATCAGGGCGACGTAGTGTTCTATTTTGTAGCCTCAAACCTTCAAATGCTTGAGGAGATGTAACTTCGTGAATAAGATGCAAATCAATATATAATAATTGAGGTTCACCTTCTTTACCCGTTAACACATGTTTATTCCATACTTTATCAAAAAGTGTTTTACCCATACGACATCTCCTCCTTTAAAGATTTTCTTTTACAAAATTAAATATGTCAGAAGTAGTATACTGACCTCCAAGGTCTGTTGTTGTTTTACCAGTTTTAATCAAAGTATAAATGATATTTTCTAAGTGTGTTGCTGCATCATCTTGGTTTAAACTTTCACGTAAACACATAGCCACTGAAAGTAACATACCGAATGGATTGGCTTTATCTTGACCTGCAATATCAGGTGCTGAACCATGGATAGGTTCATAAAGACGTGTGCCTTGTTCACTAAAACTAGCTGATGGTGATAATCCTAAAGATCCAGGAATAACAGATGCTTCATCACTTAAAATATCACCAAATAAGTTTTCAGTAACGATGACATCGAATTGTGACGGATTTACTATTAGGTGCATAGCGCAAGCATCAACGAGTAAATGGTTTACTTCAACATCAGGATAGTCTGCTGCTACTTTATTAACGACTTGGCGCCATAATTTACTAGATGATAAAACATTTTCTTTATCGACTGAAGTTAACTTTTTGTTTCTTTTTTGAGCTAACTCAAAACCAACACGAGCGATACGTTCAATTTCGGCTTTAGTGTATGTTAGTGAATCGACGGCTTGATTGTTATCCCAATGTTTAGGTTCGCCAAAATAAATACCGCCAGTTAATTCACGCACAATTACAAAGTCTGTACCTGCTACTTTACTTTCTTTAAGTGGTGATAAATGGCTAGTCCCACTTGTCACTGTAGTAGGGCGAATATTAGCAAATAAGCCTAATGCTTTACGGATACCTAATAAACCTTGTTCAGGTCTATTAGCTGGATCTGTCCACTTAGGACCACCAACTGCACCTAATAATACAGCATCAGCTTGTTGGCACGCAGATAATGTATTATCTGGAAGGGGTGTACCATGATTATCGATAGCAATTCCACCAAAGTCATGACTTTCAAGTTCATAACTAAAATTAAATTGTTGACTTAACTGTGATAAGATTTCTAATGAACCTGACATAATTTCTGGACCAATACCATCACCAGGCAATGCTATGATTTTATAACTCATGAATGAATACCTTCTTCCTTAGAAATATCTGCAATATATTTGGCTTGTGCTTCGACGTATGATTTACATGACGCTAATAAAATATCATGATCGATACCAACGCCAGATACAATTTGATTACCGATTTTTAATTGTACATGTACTTCAGCTTGAGCATCAGAACCTTCAGTAACTGAATCAATAGAATAATCTAGTAGTTCAGTTTCTCTGTCGAAGATGCGATCAACGGCATTATAAACAGCTAAGATAGAACCTGTACCGATACTTGAATCTTGGTAAATATTGCCATCTTTATCTTTAATGACGACGACGGCGCTTTGTAAACCATTAGAAACAAATTGTAGTTGTAATGTTTCTACTTGATAAATAGCACTTTGTTCATGTGATGTACCTTGAATTAAAGCGTGAATATCTCTGTCAGTTACTGCTTTCTTTTTATCAGCGATTTCTTTAAATTGCTTAAATAATACTTTTTGTTCATCTACATCGATATCGTAGCCAAGGTTTACAAGTTTTTCAGCAAATGCATGTTTACCAGATAATTTACCTAGTGGTAATTCAGTTGTTTTAACACCAACGAGTTGTGGTGTCATAATTTCATATGTTTCAGGGTTTTTTAACACGCCATCTTGATGGATACCTGATTCGTGACTAAACGCATTTTGACCAACAATTGCTTTATTTTTTGGAACTCTAATACCAGCATAACGAGAAATCAAATCGGAAGTTTGTTTGGTCTCTGCTAAATTAATTTTGGATTGATTGTTATAATGATCTTGGCGAACGTAAAGGCCAAGAGCAACTTCTTCAAGAGCTGTATTACCTGCACGTTCTCCAATACCATTAATAGTACCTTCGATACGCTTGGCGCCATTTTCAATTGCAGCCATACTGTTGGCAACGGCTAATCCTAAATCATCATGACAATGTGCACTGTAAATGACTTCATGATCTGTTTTAATTGTTTCAAGAAGTGTTTTGAAAATTTTTCCATATTCTGATGGATAGCTAAAACCTACAGTATCAGGAATGTTAATAACACTAGCACCGGCATCTACAGCTGTTTGAACACAATCAATTAAAAATGGTAATTCTGTTCGTGTTGCATCTTCTGGTGAAAATTGAACTACATCGAAAAAGTCTTTGGCATATGCAACATGCTCTTTAATTGAAGCTAATACTTCATCTTGTGTCATTTTTAATTTTGATTCTAAATGTATTTGACTTGTTGCAACAAATACATGAATACGTGGTAACGCAGCTTTTTTGGTTGCTTCATATACAGCATCAATATCTGATTTTACACAACGCGCTAAACCACATACAGCAGTAGTTGATAATGCTTCAGATATTGCTTCAACTGATTGAAAACTACCTGTGCTTGAGGCAGGGAACCCTGCTTCAATTATATCGACTCCCCATTTTTCTAATTGCTTTGCTATCTTTAACCTCTCATCGAATGAAAAACTAACCCCCGGCGTTTGTTCTCCATCTCTAAGTGTAGTATCAAAAATTTGAATATGGTTACTCATTTTCAACATCTCCTAACAATATACTATCCCGTTAATCTAACTAATTCGTAACATCTGAGATAAGAATTGATATCTCAGATGCTATGAAGTTAATTAGTCATTTATTTTTGAATGCTTTTAGATTTAATGAAAGGCATCATTTCACGTAAATCTTTACCAACTTTTTCAATTTGATGACCGTGTTGTTCTTCTCTTAATTTATGGAATTCATTAAAGTTATTTTCGTTATCTTTGATGAAGCGGTCACTGAAGTTTCCTGCTTGGATATCAGTTAATACTGCTTTCATATTATCTTTAACATCTGGTGTAATAACACGTGGTCCAGATACGTAATCTCCAAATTCAGCTGTATTGGAAATTGAATAACGCATGTTTTCCATACCACCTTCATACATTAAATCAACGATTAATTTCATTTCATGTAATACTTCGAAATAAGCAATTTCAGGTTGATAACCAGCTTCTACTAATGTTTCGAAACCTGATTGAATTAATTTAGTTACACCACCACATAGTACAGCTTGTTCACCAAATAAATCAGTTTCAGTTTCTTCTTTAAATGTAGTTTCTAATACACCCGCACGTGTAGCGCCAATTCCTTTAGCATAACTTAAAGCAATATCTTTAGCTTCACCACTAGCATCTTGTTCGATACCGATTAGGGCAGGGACTGCACTGCCTTCAGCAAATGTACGTCGTACTAAATGACCAGGACCTTTAGGTGCAACTAAAAATACGTCAACATCTGCAGGTGGTTGAATTACGTTAAAATGAATATTGAAGCCATGTGCAAATACTAGTGCATTATTTGGTTCCAAGTTAGGTGCGATTTCTTCCTCATAGACTTTACCTTGAATTTCATCAGGTAATAAAATCATAATGACTTCAGCTTGTTTTGCTGCTTCAGCTACAGGAAATACTTCAAAACCATCATCTTTCGCTTTATTAAATGAGTTACCTGGGCGAATTCCAATGATCACGTCATAACCATTATCTTTTAAATTTTGTGCATGTGCATGACCTTGTGAACCGTAGCCGATAACTGCAATTCTTTTACCTTGTAGTGCATCTTTTGTTACTGATTGATCATAATAAACTGTTGTCATAATAAAATCCTCCATGTGTAATTAAAATAAATTCGAAATTTTCCGAAAATTAAATGATTCCTGCTGAACCTGTTCTTGCAATCTGTTCAATACTATATGATGATAGATCATCTAATAAATTGTCCATCGTATATTGAGGACCTGAAGCTTGAAGGTAAGTATAATCCGCTTCTTGCTTCAATATAGATACTAGCGCATCATATGGTTGAATTACTTTGTATAATTCTGACTGATCAGAAGGGGTTTGTAACTTTACTAATACTAACTCTCTATTGTAGGTGTTAGTATCTGTAATGTCTTCCACACTAATGATGTTAATTTGTTTTTCGAGTTGTGTTAGTAAGTTTCTTAAAACGTCTCTGTCTGGCACTTCTGCTACAAATGTAATATCTGATATACCTTCTTGTAAGGTTGGTGTTGCAGATAGGTTGACGATATTGAATTGACGTCTTACAAAAATACTAGTTAAGCGGTTTAATGTACCAGCTTTGTCTCTTACTCTTGTGCGAAATGTTCTTCTCATTCTAAGCCCTCCATTTCATGATTCGGTTTACCAGAAGGAACCATTGGTGTTACAGGTTCAATAGGTGAAATTCTAACTTCAATTAATGCTGGACCTTCATGTGCAAAGGCTTCATCTAATTGAGATTCCAATTTTGTAGGATCATCTATCATAAACCCTTTAACATTATAGGCTTCAGCCATTTTTATAAAGTCAGGTTGGCCATTAAATACCGAATGAGAAAAACGTTTATTAAAGAACTTATCTTGCCATTGTTTAACCATACCTAAAGTCCCGTTATTGATAATAACAATTTTTATATCTAGACCATATTCTTCAAGAATGGCCATTTCTTGATTTGTCATTTGGAATCCACCATCGCCCACAAAAGCTACTACTGGTTTTTGTGGTTCAGCTAACTTAGCCCCGATAGCAGCTGGAATGCCAAAGCCCATCGTACCTAAGCCACCACTCGTTACCAATTGGCCATGTGTTTTAAATGGATAATATTGAGCAACCCACATTTGATGTTGACCAACATCTGTAGTTACTATGGCATCACCATTTGTGATCTCACCGATATACTGAATTGTACGTTGTGGCTTAGAGAAATTATCTTGATCATTTTTATAGCTGAAAGGATATTGAGCCTTATTATTAGAACATGTAGTAAGCCACTTATCATGTTTAATTGAATAACTCTCAAATGCAAGTAAAGCTTCGATTGTTGCTTTACAATCAGCAACAATACCTAAGTCTGTTTTAATGATTTTATTGATCTCTGATGGATCAATATCGATATGCACGATTTTGGCATTAGGTGCGAATTCATCTGGCTTACTTGCGAGTCGGTCGTCAAAACGACTACCGAAGTTTATCAATAAATCACATTCTGTTAATGCTATATTACTGGCGTATGAGCCATGCATGCCTCCCATACCTAAAAATAGGGGGTGTTCATATGGTATTGAACCAAGACCTAATAATGTTGTTACGACTGGTAACTGATGTCGGTTAACAAATTCTGTGAATACGTCATTAGCTTGTGCATGATTAATACCAGCACCACCTAAAACTAGTGGTTTTTTAGCTGTTTTAAGGTAATCACGTAATTTTTGAATTTCATCAAATTTAGGTTCATTAGCTACCTTATAACCTGGCAAGTCTAAGTTTTCGCTGACTTGAGCATTAGTAGAAAGGATACCCATATCTTTAGGGAAGTCTATAACAACTGGTCCTTTTCTACCTGTATTAGCAATATGGAATGCTTCATGAATAATGGTAGGAATATCATTAACATTTTTTACTTGATAGTTATGTTTAGTTATAGGTGTAGTCATAGATAATAAATCTGCTTCTTGGAATGCATCTTTACCAATACCAGCTGTTGCTACTTGTCCAGTAAAGACTACTAATGGTAATGAGTCACTGTAAGCATCAGCTATACCAGTAATTGCATTAGTTGCTCCAGGTCCACTTGTTACTACTACTACGCCAGTTTTACCGGACACACGAGCATAACCTTCAGCTGCATGTGTTGCACCTTGCTCATGTCGTGCCAAAATATGTTGGATTTTTCCATCATAAAATGTGTCGTATAAAGGTAGAACGGCACCACCTGGATAACCAAAGATAAAATCTACATCTTCATGTACAAGTGAGTCAACTAACAGTTCAGAACCTGTTTTCATTTCATCAAGTGTTTCTGTTTCCAGTTCTGTTTGTTCATATTCTTCATTGGGTTCATATTGTTCTATTGCTTCAGGTTGGTCTTTATACATCGTTTCAACATTTTTAGCCATTTTCATCCACTCCTTAAATGAGATTTTCGGGCACTTGCATTACGCCACCTGTATTTGCACTAGTTACTAAAGCTGTATATCGTGCTAAATAACCTGTTTTTACTTTTGCTTTGAATTGTGGGACATCTTGCTTACGTGCTTCTAAAATTTCTGTTGAGACATCGACGTCTAATGTTCTTTCGGTTAAATCGATAACGATGTCGTCGCCATCTCTAATTAACCCAATAGGTCCACCTGAAGCTGCTTCTGGTGAAATATGACCAACAGCAATGCCTCGTGTTGCACCTGAAAAGCGACCATCTGTAATTAGTGCTACATCTTTACCTAAGCCACGACCTACTATAGAAGAGGTTGGTGCTAACATTTCTGGCATTCCTGGACCGCCTTTTGGACCTTCATATCTTATAACTACGACATGACCTTCGCGAACTGTGTGGTTATCAATAGCTTCTACAGCTTCGTCATGTGAATTGAAACAAATCGCTTTCCCTTTAAATACTTTAATAGAAGGGTCGACGCCACCAACTTTGATGACTGCTCCATTTGGTGCTAAGTTACCGTAAAGTATTGATAAACCACCTTGTTTATCATAAGGATTGTCTAAGCGTCTAATAACATCAGCGTTTGTTATTTCTTTTCCTTCATTATTTTCACGTAATGTCTGACCAGTTACGGTAATACGATCTGGATGTAATGTACCTTCTTTTTTAAATAATTCATTGATGATGGCTGGAACGCCACCAGCTTCGTGTACATCATGCATTGAATAAGATGAGCTTGGTGCGATTTTAGATAAATAAGGTGTTTGTTTTGCTATTTCATTAATACGTGTTAAATCGTAATCAATACCTGCTTCATTAGCAATTGCTAATGTGTGAAGTACAGTGTTTGTTGAACCACCCATTGCCATATCTAAGGCGAAAGCATCATCAATTGCTTCTTTAGTAACAATGTCACGAGGTTTAATATCATTTTTTATATTGTCTACAAGTTTAAATGCTGCTTCTCTAATCATTTCTCTACGTTGATCACTTACTGCTAATGCAGTTCCGTTATATGGGAGAGCTAAACCGAGAACTTCCATTAAGCAATTCATCGAATTTGCTGTAAACATGCCGGAACAAGATCCGCATGTAGGACAAGCATTTTGTTCCATATCTAAAAACTCATCCTTTGTAATTGAACCATCTTTAAATGCGCCAACCGCTTCAAACATTGATGATAATGTAAGAGCTTTACCTTGTGATGATAAACCTGCTTTCATAGGTCCACCTGAACAAAATACAGCTGGTACATTCGTTCTAACTGATGCGAGTAACATACCAGGCGTGATTTTGTCACAGTTTGGTATGTAAAAGACGCCGTCAAACCAATGTGCATTTATGACTGTTTCTGCAGCATCAGCAATGACTTCACGTGATGGTAGGGAATATCTCATTCCAATATGTCCCATAGCAATACCATCATCGACACCGATTGTATTAAATTCAAATGGTATAGCACCGGCTTCTCTAATGGCTTCTTTGGCTATGTCGCCAAGTTCTCTAAGGTGTACATGCCCTGGAACAATATCGATATATGAATTACAAATCGCCACGAAAGGCTTGTTCATATCTGTTGGTTGTTGTAAAGCACCTGTTGCATGTAAAAGACTTCGTGCTGGAGCTTGGTGATCTCCTTTTTTAATCATGTCACTTCTCATTGTGAATTCCCCCATAAAATTGAAAATAAAAAAGCGTCCCAATAAATTATTGGGACGCTTTCAAGTCCCATTCAACTAGAAATAGGACTTAAACTTTTAGTAAATTGATACTAAAGCTCCAGTCCTATAAGCATAATAAAATGACTAAAATATTTGAAGTTGTTGGTTTATTTACTGTTGTATTATAGGTCATCTTATTATGCTCCTTTCCGTTTGAATGGTTAATATATTAGTTGTTTGAATTATCTAAAAATTTGATAAATTAAATTTACTACATCGCCGGAATGATGTCAATGATTATTTTGAATTTTCTTTCAATTCTTACAATTATCTTTTTTAATTAAACGGTTTACATTAAAGTAAAAGTAGTAAAAATTTGTTAGAATATAAGAGTTAATTATCAAAATAGCAAATATAAGATATGATACAGCTAAACATGTATTTTATATTCTGACAAATAGTAGGTGTAAGTGAATGATTAAAATAACAAATTTGGAAGCAATGGAAGCTTTTGGTAATGCTGTAGCTAAACATCTCATTGCAGGAGATGTTGTATTGTTAAATGGCGATTTAGGAGCAGGGAAAACTACTTTGAGTCAATTTATTGGTAGGGCATTAGGCGTTAAACGCACTATTAATTCACCGACTTTTAATATTATCAAGTCGTACAAAGGCAAGGACTTAAACTTTCATCATATGGATTGTTATAGACTAGAAAACGCTGAAGAAGACTTAGGTTTCGATGAGTATTTTGAAGATGAAGCAGTAATACTAATTGAGTGGAGCCAGTTTATAAAGCCGTATTTACCTGAACAACATTTAACAATCAATATAGATGTAGACAATGAATATGAACGTACAATTCAACTCGTTGGTACAGGAAAACATTATATTCAAATTAAGGAGGAGGTAGAACATGAATTATCTGTTGATTGATACTTCAAATCAACCACTTTCTGTAGCGGTTATGCAAGATGATCAAGTATTAAGTGAACTTAATTCTAATGAAAAAAAGAATCATTCGGTGCAATTAATGCCAGCTATTATCAAAGTATTACAAAGTGCACATGTAGATAAAAAAGACTTAGATGCTATTGTCGTCGCTGAAGGTCCAGGTTCATATACTGGATTACGTATAGGTGTTACAGTAGCTAAAACATTAGCTTATGCCTTAAATATAAAGCTCTATGGAGTATCATCTCTAAAAGCTTTAGCCGCAACAGTTTCAAAGACAAATCAATTGATAGTTCCTATTTTTGATGCTCGACGCGAAGCAGTTTATGCTGGAGTATACTATTATGATGATAATCAGTTACATTGTGCTATGAATGATCAATATATAACGATTGAAGCGTTATTAAACCATTTACATGATCTGCAGCAATCATATATTTTTGTCGGAGAAGATAGCGAAAAATTACAAGATTTACTAGATGCAGAATTTATCGCGAATTTACCGCAAGCTAAAACAATGTATTCATTAATAGATACCGTACCTAATGATGTATATACATTTAAACCTAATTACTTAAAAATATCAGAGGCTGAACGTAATTGGCTAAACCAACAAAACAAGAATTAACAATCAGACCTATGGTCAAAGCTGACGTACCTCAAGTGTTCGATATTGAACGACATAGTTTTAATGATAGCTCATGGACGATTGATGCTTTTTATCATGAACTTGAAGCAAATGAATTCGCTCATTATTTTGTAATTGAATACAACCAACATATATTAGGTTATGTTGGAAGTTGGATTGTGATAGATCAAGCACAAATTACAACAATTGCCATAACAAGTGACTATCGTGGTTATGGGTTTGGACAATTGTTATTAAATTATGTCATTCAATTTTCACGCAACAAATGTGACACATTGAGTTTAGAAGTCAGGGTCGAAAATGCAGTGGCACAGCATGTTTATCAAAAATTAGGTTTTCAGTACGGTGGCAAGCGGAAAAATTATTATGGTGAAGGTGAGGATGCATTAGTCATGTGGGTGAATTTAAATGAATAATGAAACGTTAATATTAGCAGTAGAATCTAGTTGTGACGAAACAAGTATTAGCGTCATTCAAAATGGTACTACTATTTTAAGTAATATTGTATTGAGTCAAATAGACAGTCATAAACGATTTGGTGGGGTTGTTCCAGAAGTTGCTAGCAGGCATCATGTAGAAGGAATAACTACTACTATTGATGAAGCATTGAAGGACGCTGATGTAACAATGGAAGATATTCATGCAGTTGCTGTGACACAAGGACCTGGCTTGATAGGCGCATTACTTGTAGGTATCAATGCGGCAAAAGCGTTAGCATTTGCATATGACAAACCATTGATACCAGTGCATCATATTGCAGGACATATTTATGCCAATCATCTTGAAGAACCATTACAATTTCCTTTAATCGCACTTATTGTATCAGGTGGCCACACAGAATTAATATATATGAAAGACCATTTGAATTTTGAAATTATTGGAGAAACACGTGATGATGCAGTAGGTGAAGCCTATGATAAAGTAGCACGAACGATAGGTTTAAGTTATCCAGGCGGCCCGCAAGTTGATAAATTGGCTGCAACAGGTAACGATACGTATGATTTTCCACGCGTATGGTTAGATAAAGAAAGTTATGATTTTAGCTTTAGTGGTTTGAAGAGTGCAGTGATTAATAAGTTGCATAATCAACGTCAAAAACAACAAGAAATTAATATTGCCGATGTTGCTACAAGTTTTCAAAATAGTGTTGTAGAAGTATTAGTAGGTAAAGCACTTCAAGCATGTGCAGATTATAATGTCTCGGATTTAATTGTCGCAGGAGGCGTTGCCAGTAATAAAGGTCTCAGAACTGCGTTGACTGAGCAATGTGAACAACAAGACATTAAATTATCTATTCCAAGCGTCAAGCTATGTACAGATAATGCCGCAATGATAGGTGCGGCTGGCCATTATTTATATCTTGAAAATAAATATGCTGATATGACACTTAATGGTAATAGTAGTTTAGATATCGAAATGTTTTCAATAGAATAGCGTCAACAAACCTTGTAATGTCATTGATATATGACTTACAAGGTTTTTTATAAATGAATAGATAAAATTTGGGTATTTATAGTACTAGATATACTACTAATAATATAAGGGGAAATGTAAAATGAAAACAATACAATATTTTAATTTTAAAAATAGTTTAGCAGCATTGAACTTTTATGAGCAACATTTAGGCGCGGCAAATATTCATCGTGTAGGTGGCGATGATGAAATGTTTAAAGATATGCCAGAAGAATATCAAGTTGATGGAGATTTTACTATGCATGCAACTTTTGAAATCTTAGGACAAACATTTTATTGCAGTGATACTTGGAAGAATAAAAAAATTGATAACAGTGGTGCGATAGTAACATTTACCTTTGACTATAATAATGAAGATGAACGTCAACAAGCAGTAACATTTTTCGAAAATGCAATTAACGGTGGTTGCGTGGCTACAATGGAATTGGGACAAACAGAGTGGTCACCACTATATGGGATGTTTAATGATCCATTTGGTGTCACTTGGATGATTAGTGCAGAAGAATAATAAATTAAAAGAACCGCTTCTGATCTTTATTTTATCAGAAACGGTTCTTTTAATTTGGGGTTGTTAGCGATGCTCAACGTTGTTTTTAGCGCGTTCATAAATTGGAGTAGGGAAGTCGGTGATACGTAAAAGTTCTATCGCGTTACGAGTATTAGCTTTACCTGACTTAATAATAAAATCAAAGTGTATTTCATTATCACTAATAGTTTCGTTAAAATGATAATTTTTATAATCGGGTTGTAATAATGACGCTAATTCAATATCATGTGTTGCTGCCATTATCCGAGTATTAGGTTGTTGATTTAAATAACGTAATACTGATTCCGAAGCGGCAATACGTTCAGAAGTATTTGTACCTTTGAAAATTTCATCAATAAAATAATATCGATAATTGTTATTTTGACCATTAAAAAGACGACGAATTGCTTTTAATTCAGTCATAAAATAACTTTCTCCAGAAATAACGTCATCTTGGTTAGCCATTGAAGTAAATACCGAACCAGGTTTGTACTTAAATTTATTAGCTGTAACGGTTTGCACTGTTTGAGCAAGTATTAAATTTAATGCAATTGCCTTCATATAGGTTGATTTGCCAGAAGCATTGGAACCTGTTAATAGCATTTGAAAATCAATCGTTAACGTATTAGGTACGGCATTGGTCAGTAATGGATGGGTTACATCTTTAGACTCGATCATAAAGTTATCAGTAATTTCAGGTGTTGCATAATAATCTAATGTCTCACGCCACAATGCGACTGAATAATGATTATCTAAAGTTGCAATATAGTCATAGCAAGCTAAAACTTCAGCTTCATATCGTTTATAACTATGTTGAATTAAGTGGAAAATATGATAATCCACCATAAAGGCGAGTTTAAATAATAACATAATAGAAAATGCGTCATTATTAGAATTTGCACGGCCTAACAACCAACTAAGCTTACGTGATGCTGTAAAATGTTTGAAGTTAACATCGAGAGGTGGCAAGCCTTCTAATTTATGTAGTTTATAGGCTTTTTGAATTACCGATGCTGTATAATACATAGAATTTAAATTTTGTTCGAATGTTTTGCGTAATGAACCACTTAATACAAAATTGAGTACAATAAACATCAATGTAACAATCGTGCCAATTTTAAAATCAATAAAGAGTAATAACAAACCAACAAAGGGTAGATAAGTACAATACATAAAGACAGTTTGACGTTTAACCGGCGCTAATTGGTCTGGGTAAATAGGATAGATTGACTTTCCAATTAAAGCAAGATGGTAACTTACAGTTTCTCTAATATATGAATTGGACTTAAACAATTGGATTAATGACTCATTATCAACAGTTGTCATATTTCTTAATGTACTATACAACCGCATTTCGCCAATAGCAGTAAAATTAAAATTCATACGTTTAAATAATTTAGGTAGATCTAAATCGAACCATGTTTTATCATCGATAATCCTATCTTGAAGCTGTGATGTTTGGTACGTTTCAAAGTAATATGCATATCGATGATATGGACGAATAAATGTTTCTAAAGATTTTTGTAATTTCCATAATAGTGAGATTTGTTGTTTCAGCTTATATCTGTAAATGATATCACTCATAATAATAACGATAATACTAAAACAAACAACCGCTAAAGCGGCCCATAAAAATGATGGCATAAAGAAACTCCTCCAGCGTTATGATAATGCATTAATTGAAGTTTATCATAGTGAATTTAGGTATGCATTGACCGTTTTTGTCAATAGAGAACGTGCGTACTTATCAACAATTAGTGTATAAGTTGTGTATAACTAGTGGTTAAAGCTGTGCATTGTTAAAAAATGTATGGGATGATCCTAAGTAGAATTTACATTTTACTTGTGGATAACTAGGATAACTCTGTGGATAGCTTTTGTTATAAGGTTTTAAATGTGAATAAAAAAATAGAGGAAGTAATGTGGATTACTTCCTCAGAAAATAAAACTATATAGAAACAAATCACTTTTCTTGTAATTCTTCCCATAACTCTAAAGCCTGTTCTAATTGCTGTTCGGTTTGTTGTTTTTCAATTGCAAGAGCATTTGCTTTTTCAGGATCGCTATATACTTCTGGTTGTGTTAACTGTACATCAATGTCGTCAATTTGCTCCTCATAGGTTTCAATATCTTGTTCGCATTGTTCAATTTGACGTGTGATTTGACGTTGTAACTTTTTTTGTTCTTTTTGTGACGTATAGTTATTTGTTGTAGTATCGTGTTGTTCAGTAGCACTGTCATTGGTTGCTTGATGTTGTGCTAAAGCTTGTTGTTCTTCAACTTTATCTAAAAAGTATTGATAGTCACCTAAATACAATTGCCCACCTGATTCATCAATATTCAAAACTTTATTGGCAAGTTGATTGATGAAATAACGGTCATGTGAAACAAAGAGTATAGTGCCTTGGAATTGACTTAAGGCTTGTTCTAACATTTCTTTTGAATCTATATCTAAGTGGTTAGTAGGTTCGTCGAGTATTAAAACATTGTTTCTTTCTAACATTAGAAGAGCAAGTTGAAGACGCGCTTTTTCTCCACCAGATAAATCATTAATGATTTTTTTGACATCTTCTTGTACGAATAAAAATCGCCCAAGCACTGCTCGTATATCTTTTTCATTCATAGAAGGATATTGATCCCACACGTAGTCGAGAATAGTAGCAGTTGATTTGAATTCAGCTTGCTTTTGATCATAGTAACCTATTTTAAGGTTTGCACCAGTTGTTATCTTTCCTCCTAATGCAGGTTGTCGTTCGGCAATCGTTTTAATTAATGTTGATTTACCGATACCATTAGGACCAATAATTGCTACATGGTCTCCTTTAGTTACTTCCAAATCAATAGGTTGCGTAATGGGTTGTTCATAGCCAATGGTTAAATGCTTAATATGGAAAACATCATTGCCTGTATTACGGTCAAAATCAAATTGAATGTTAGCACTACGTGCATCAAGTAAGGGTTTATCAATACGTTCGATTTTTTCTAACATTTTACGACGACTTTTGGCCATTCCTGAAGTAGAGGCACGAGCAATATTTTTATCTACAAAAGTTTCGAGCTTTTTAATTTCAGCTTGTTGATTTTCATACTCTTGCATGCGTTTTTCATAATATTTATCACGTTGAGTGATAAATTGACCATAATTTCCGACGTAATGTTGCACGTCGCCTAACGCTACATCGTATATTTGTGTTACGATTTTATCTAAAAAGTAACGATCGTGACTAATTATAATGATGGCGCCTTTAAAATAATTCAAATAACTTTCTAGCCATTGTGTTGTTTCCATATCTAGATGGTTAGTAGGCTCATCAAGTAATAATAAATCAGGATCTTCAAGAAGCATTTGAGCTAAAGAAAGACGTGTTTTTTGACCACCACTAAAATCATTGATAGGACGATTAAAATCCTCATCAGTAAAATGTAAACCATGTAGCACTGTTTTGATTTTACTTTCATATTGATAACCTTCTAATTGTTCAAATCTATTTGATAAATTTTCATATTTTTCAATATGTGCTTTATAGTCATCACTCTCATATTCAGTTGCATGTTGTGCCAACCAATGCGTTTCTTGTTGCATTTGTTGTTCAATTTCCATTACCTGTTTAAATGGTTTTGACATTTCCTCAAAAACTGTCTCATTTGTGTCTAGTGTCATTTGTTGTGTCAAATAGCCTAGTTTTAAATTTTTGATTTTGGAAATATGTCCAGAATCATAACCATCAACACCAGCAATTATTTTCATTAATGTAGATTTTCCCGCACCATTTCGTCCAACAATACCAATACGTTCACCTGTTTTTACTTCGAAATTTACATCATTGAAAATATCTTTTCCATCGAATGATTTTGACACATTGTTTAATTGTAATAATATCATTTGATTCGCACCTCTCTAATACTTTATATTCTACCGTATAACGGCTATTGAGAAAACAAGGATTGTTTATTTTTAAATATTTATCATGTATAATATTGTAGTAATTGTACATACAAAATTAAGGATATAATCCAAGTATTATTAGGGGGACAAGGTTTTGGCTAATCATAGCGATAGAATTCCTCGAGCGACGTTAAAACGTTTACCGTTATACTATAGATTTGTTAATACATTAAAGTCAAAAGGTATAGACAGGGTGAACTCTAAAACAATTAGCGAAGGATTAAATATCGATTCAGCGACGATTCGTAGAGACTTTTCGTATTTTGGAGAATTGGGTAAAAAAGGATATGGTTATAATATAGACAGCCTGTTGCATTTCTTTAAAAATGAGATAAGTAAAAATAATGAAATTAAAATTGCCATTGTAGGTGTAGGTAATTTAGGTAAAGCGTTATTGACGTATAATTTTTCTATACATGATGAAATGACCATAACAGAAGCTTTTGATATTCGTGATGAAATAGTGGGTCAACAAGTAGGTAATATTGTTGTTAAACATTTTGATGAGATGCAAGAGACATTACAAAATGAAGCTATCGATGTAGTGATTTTAACGACACCTGAAACAGTAGCCCAACGAGTCGCTGATCAACTTGTAGAAGCAGGTGTTAAAGGTATTTTAAACTTCACGCCAAATCGCGTTAGCACTCCGAATGATGTGCAAGTTCATCATATTGATTTAGGTATTGAACTACAATCATTACTATTCTTTATGAAAAATTATGGTAATAAATAACTGTTTTAAGAGGCTGGGACAATATTGATTGTCCTAGTCTCTTTTCATTTTGGTAGTAGCTGACTGCATTGAAAATGCGCTTTAAATCAAGCTTTTTTCAACGCTAGTCATCCTTGCCGGGGTGGGACGACGAAATCATTTTTTCAAAATCGGATTTCTGTCCCACTCCCTTTATATTTTAGAGTTACAAAATTATTACAATTTGCGCAAACTATTGAAATTTATAGTGAAATTTTATATTATTAATCTTATTGACTTAATCGGAAAAGAGGAGATAAAGTGATTTGGTTAATTGTTAGTGGACTAATAGTAGGAGCATTATTAGGATTTGTAATGCAAAGAACACGCTTTTGTCTAGCCGGTGGCTTTAGAGATATGTATATACAAAAAAGTAATAAGATGTTTTATGCATTACTAATTGCTATTTCAATACAAAGTATTGGGCTACTTATTTTGACATCTACAGGAGTAGTCCAAATACCTGAATCAAGTTATCCAATTATAGGAACAATTATTGGTTCATTTATATTTGGAATTGGCATGGTATTGTCAGGTGGCTGTGCTACAGGTACTTGGTATCGTGCAGGTGAAGGATTGATAGGCAGTTGGATTGCCTTAGCATTATACGCTGTAACGGCAGCAGTAACTAAATTTGGTTTGTTATTACCTGTAATGAATGGCATTAACAAACCAACTACGGTTAGTACAAGTATGTCTCAAACAACAGGTATTCCAACTTGGGTTTGGGTAGTTTTATTAGTTGCAATTACTATCTTTTTTGTAGTGAAAACATTGCGTAAACCTAAATCAAAAGTAGCAGTACCAAAATTAAAACAAAAATTTACAGGTGTACGTTACTATCTATTTGAAAAGAAATACCATCCATTTATTGCAGCAATTGTTGTCGGATTGATTGCATTGCTAGCATGGCCTGTCAGTGAATCTACAGGACGTATGTATGGTTTAGGTATAACAACACCATCAGCTAACATTGTGCAATTTTTTATGACTGGTGATGTAAACCTGTTAGACTGGGGAGTGTTCCTAGTATTAGGTATTTTCTTTGGTTCGTATATCGCAGCTAAAGGTTCAAGAGAGTTTAAATGGAGACTACCAGATAAAAAAACCATTAGAAATAGTGTCATTGGGGGCGCTTGTATGGGATTTGGTGCGTCAGTAGCCGGTGGCTGTTCAATAGGGAATGGCTTAGTAGAAACTGCGACTATGTCATGGAAGGGCTGGATAGCACTAGCTTCTATGATTTTAGGTGCATGGTTTATGAGTTATTTCATCTTTATCAGACCAATGAAAAAAGCACAGCGAGCAACAACACAAAGTAATGCTCAAGTAACGACTCAAACTCAAACAACATAATTATTAAGGAGGATTGTTTTATGGTACATGAACTTGGAACAGTAGGAATGGTTTGTCCATTTCCATTAATTGAAGCTCAAAAGAAAATGGAAACATTAACAACTGGTGATGAATTGAAAATTGATTTTGATTGTACACAAGCAACAGAAGCATTGCCAAACTGGGCTGCTGAACAAGGTTATCCAGTAACAAACTATGAACAATTAGATGATGCTTCTTGGACAATTACAGTTCAAAAAGCATAATAATATAAGAGACTAGGACAAAATTGATTCGTCCTAGTCTCTTTTCATATTGGCAGTAGCTGACTGCATTGAAAATGCGCTTCAAATCAAGCTTTTTTCAAAATCGGATTTCTGTCCCACTCTCTTTTTATTGGCATTAGTGCATTGCTAGCTTGAAGCAATTATATTTAAAATAGTTCTCCAAGGTAATGAAGTTGAAGAGAGTCTACATAAATACTTTAAAGGTTCTGTTCTATTTATAAATCGATGTATTTTTATATTTTAAGCGATTACAATATGATAAAATATAGTTTAAAGTGCAAATACAGTACATAAATGAAAGTGAGTAAATATGAAGAACATAGCAGATATTGCAAAAATTGCAGGTGTATCTAAAAGTACAGTATCTAGATATTTAAACAATGGTTCTGTGAGTAGAAAAACTAAAGAGAAATTAGATGCTATTATTCGACAATATGATTATCAACCCAATCAATTTGCTCAAAGTTTAAGAGCACATAAAACAAACATGATAGGTGCTATTATACCGAGAATGAATTCATATGCAGTAGATGAGACCATTAAAGGTGTGAAAAATTTATGTGATAGTTTGAATTATAGATTATTACTTAATTATACTAATTTAGATCCAGCATTAGAAATCGATGCATTAGAAACATTTTATCGCAGTAAGGTTGATGGCATTATCTTTATGGCTACTGATTTAACCGATAAACATTTAGAGGTCATTAATAAAATTAATGTCCCTGTCGTTATTGTAGGCCAACATTTTGAATCATTCCATTGCATTGTACACGATGATTACCATGCAGGATATCTTGTTGGTGATTTAATTGGTCAACGAGGTTATCGTCACATTAAGTATTTTAGTGTTACTGAACACGATACTGCTGTGGGAATAAAAAGAAAAAATGGATTAATTGATGGTTTGAAGCAATACCATGTAACGCCTGATGTTACAACGACATCATTTAATTTTAATGAAGCCATGATTGACGTGCAATCTGAATTACATAAAGATCATTCTTACGATGTTATTATTGGCGCCACAGATGCTATTGGCCTTGCAGTTCATAAATTTTGCACTGAACATCAATTATCATTTGATCAGCGTATGATAGTTGGTTTTGGGGGCGATCCAATGACCCAATTAGTATCACCGGTGATTAATACTGTAATTTATCATTTTGAAGCCGCTGGTGAAGTAGCGATGTCTCAATTAGATAAACTCATAAAACAACAATCAGTTGAAGAAAAAATTCTTATAGATGTAGAACTTAGTTTTAAATAAAGTTATTAAATGGAACCGGTACCACAAAATGTGAAAAACATGCTAAAATGAATATGTATTAAGATGAGGAGGAATATTAACAATGAGTGAGTGGAGTCGAGAAGACCGTTATCAGCGATATGAAGATGTTTCACATGAAGAATTACATCAATTACAAGAGCAAGTCAGTGCTTCTAAATATAGACAAATATTCCATATTCAACCCCAAACAGGTTTATTGAATGATCCCAATGGTTTAATTTACTTTAATGGGATGTACTACTTATCTCATCAATGGTTTCCATTAGGTGCTGTACATGGATTAAAATATTGGTTCAACTTTACAAGTAAAGATTTAGTACATTTTGAACCTCAAGGTCCGATATTAAAACCAGATACTATCGCGGATAGCCATGGTGTGTATAGTGGTAGTGCCTTTGAATACAACCAACAACTTTATTACATGTATACCGGAAACCATCGTGATGATGAGTGGAATCGTCATTCAAGCCAAATGATTGCCAAAATGAATGAAGATGGGACTATAACAAAATTTCCAAAACCAGTTATAAGTCAGCCACCACAGGGTTATACTCAACACTTCAGAGATCCTAAAGTCTTTAAACACAATGAAAGTTATTATGCGATTATAGGTGCACAAAATGAAGTATTAAATGGTAGAGCATTAATCTATAAATCTAATGATATCGTCAATTGGGAACTTTTAGGTGACTTAACTACACAATTAACTGAGTTTGGTTATATGTGGGAATGTCCCGACTATTTTAATTTAGACGGTTTTGACATGTTACTTTTTTGCCCACAAGGTATTGAAGCACAAGGAGAAAAATTTAACAACATCTATCAATCAGGCTATATAATGGGTCAATTAGATTTGACTACTATGACGATGAATCATGGTGATTTTATTGAATTAGATCACGGATTTGATTTTTATGCACCACAAACATTTATAGATGAACACGGTCAACGTATTTTAATAGGTTGGATGGGCTTACCAGAGATCAATTATCCAACTGATGAAGACGGTTGGGCACATTGTTTTACACTACCTCGTGAATTGACAATTGAACAAGGTGAACTTAAGCAACGACCAATTAAAGCTTTACAGCAATTAAGATTTAATAAAGAAACGGCATTAGGTTATGCCAACAAATTCACAAGACAATTGCAACCATATGATGGGACTCAATACGAGTTAATAATTGATATTTTAGAAAATGAAGCAACAGAAATATATTTTGAATTACGCAAAAACAAAAATTGTAGTACTTTAATCAGTTATAATACGAAAACGCACAAACTTACTTTAGATCGTACTGACAGTGGTTTATTACCAGAGCCAGTTATGGGTACTACGCGCAGTACTACGTTAGATACGCCTTTGCGTCAACTACAAATTTTTGTAGATACTTCTAGTATTGAAATTTTTTGTAATGATGGTGAACGAGTATTAACATCACGTATATTTCCAACAGAACAAGCAGATGGTATTAAGGTATCAACAGAATCGGGTCAAGTTTATCTGCAACTTACAAAATATGATTTGAAAGTAGGGGAACAATGAGAAAATTATATGCTATTGGAGAAGCGTTAATCGACTTTATACCGGGCACAACAGATACAAAATTAAAAGATGTTGAAACCTTTTCACGTCAAGTGGGAGGTGCACCTTGTAATGTTGCAAGTACAGTACAGAAGTTGGGCGGACATGCTGAAATGGTAACACAATTAGGCGATGATGCTTTTGGTGATATTATTGTTGAAACATTAGATGATATAGGTGTAGGCACATCATTTATACGACGTACAGATGAAGCGAATACAGCATTAGCATTTGTGAGCTTAACTCAAGACGGAGAAAGAGAATTTTCTTTTTATCGTAAATCTTCAGCAGATATGTTATACAAATCTGAATATTTAACAGATCTTACAGTAACTGAGGAAGATATATTACATTTTTGCTCTGTTGATTTAGTACAAAGTGATATGAAAATCGCACATGAAACATTGATTAACCAATTTCATCAAGCAGGGGGGACAATAGTTTTTGACCCTAATGTTCGCTTGCCATTGTGGGATAGTGCAGAAGAATGTCAACAAGCTATTCGTCAATTTATACCACGTGCACACATTGTAAAAATTTCAGATGAAGAGTTAACTTTTATTACGGGATATACTGATGAACAAGCTGCACTTAAGTGGCTATTTCAAGGTAATGTAGAAGCGGTTATCTATACTAAAGGTGCAGCTGGTTCTGAAATACATTTAAAAGATGGTTCAGTACAAAGTCATGAAGGATTTGAAGTCACACCAATTGATACAACAGGTGCAGGAGATGCATTTATTGGTGCAGCAATTAGTAAGTTATTAACATATGATGCTAAAAATCTAGCAGATGCTTTACAACAACATGGAGCGAGTATTTTGAAATTCAGTAATTTTGTGGCAGCACAAGTAACTACTAAATATGGTGCTATTGAGAGTATTCCAACTTTAACAGAAGTGGAAAAAGGACTTCAATAGTTGTTATTGGCAATCTAATCAACTTTAATATAAAAAATGCTGGAACTTCATTGATGTTCCAGCATTTTTTATATTTTTTTTATATTTCGAACTGATGCATAGCAATATTCTTGATTATTAAAATAAACGATACGTTCTTTAGAATCAATGGATTCAATATTATGGCGATTCACTACGAAACTATTGTGACACCTGAAAAATCGATTATCTAACTGACTGAGTTCTTTTAAGTTACCGTAGAATTCAATTTGCCGATTGTCTAAATGCGCAATTAAGCGGTGTGATTTAGATGAAGATTCAAAAAACATAATGTCATCATAGCGAACATACACCGAATTACTGCCTTGTTTAAGTTCTATCGTTTCAACGCTACTATCTTTCGATAAAAGATTTAAGCGTGTTTCAGACGTTTCTATACAATCGATAATGCGAGCTTTTAGTTCTTCAGGATCATCTTTAAAGATAAAATCCATCGCAGCAATTTTATAGACGAAAGTTAAATAAGTGAGCTCACTATGGCTTGTAACAAATATGATATTTCCCACTGGGTCATGCTTTCGAATTTCGCTTGCTAATTTAATGCCATTGATATCTGCATCGAGTTGGATATCTAAAAAGTAACAACCAACGCCCTGCTGATTTTTTGCTTCCTCTAAAATTGCGTAAGGATCTCCAGTGGCCAATGCAATTTCCATTGGCTTTTCTTCAATCATAATATAGTTATCAATAATAGACACCATACTGTCTCGCTGCCTCACATCATCTTCGCATATGAAAATTTTCAAGTTATCACATCCTTATGACTGAGAATTTAGTATTTCTACTTTTTGAACGAAGTAGCCATTTTCAATTGTAGTGTCTAATAGAACATTAGCATTTGAGTCTGTGATTTCTTTTAACGTAAATAAGCCCAAACCACGATTACCGCGCTTTGTCGAAAAGTTTTCTTGAAATAATGTATGTACACGTGGGATATCATCCTCACACTTATTCATAACGATAAAAGTAACTGAGATATCAGAGTTTTTAATAAAAGCAACTCGTATTAATGCATCCTCCGTAATACTTTCAGATGCTTCAATTGCATTATCTAATATGATACCTATGACTCTACTTAAATCTATAATAGGCATATTTATTTTTTCGATAGGCTCGGGTACTTCAATACTGATACTAATATTTTTTTCTTGCGCTTGTAAAATCTTTGTAGTTAATAAGCCTTTGATTTCTCTTACGCGTAAGTTTTCAGTCCCATTAATCTTAACAGTGTTCATTTGCATGCTATCTTGCATTGGTAATATTTCATCATTAAAATAACTGCGTAAACCTGCCATGTCGTTTTCCCTAATATAATCTGACATAGTGGTTAAGATATTAACATAATCATGTCGGAATTTACGCATGTCATTATTAATTTTTTCGATTTGTAGCGTGTATTTATAGTAGTTTTCTACTTCTTTCACATTACGTTTATATTGAATTTCACGTATAATGCTGAAAGAAACTGTAACTATCAATATTGCTATCGTAATAATAAAAATTACATAAATGACCGCTAAATATTTAAAATCACCGTATGAAATTATGTTTTTCGGCATGTACATATATAGAATTGTGAATGTAGCTAACAATATTATGCCAATGAGAGTTAGATAAACTTTATTAAGTGATAAAATCGATGCAGATAATTTAATTACAAAATATCTTGTAGCAAATCCTAATATTATTGAAAATATTACGAATGATAAGCCATATATAGTTAAAATTAAATAACTATTATTAACGTAGTCATTCATTAAAGTAGTTATCCACATTGCAAAGAAATTTGATATGTATAATAATAAAAAACCAAGTGTTGCTAAAACAAGGCCAAGCATTTTATTTCTAATATACATTAATATTAATGTAGCGATTACGAGTATTAAAATAGTTTTTGTCCCAAAAAAACTATACAAAAATGTTGAAGGGATTATAATCCCTAGCATAGAAATATAATCCCATTTAGTATATTGTAAATTGCTAATAATTTTCAAGACAATAAATAATACGATAATTTGAAAAGTAGAAATATAAATTGAATTTAAAATGTCCATTTTTTACACACTCACTTACTTTATACTAATATTTATTCGGATAATTTTGTTAATTCTTCTGGAACTTCAGGTTCGTCAAACCAACCACCACAAGGATTAACACCTGCGACTGTACCGATTAACTCGAAAAACTTGGCGAAAAAACTGAAAAATGAATTTAATAAGTTCATGTAGAAACATCCTCCTTAGGGAAAAATATAGGTAATTGTGTTACAGCGATAATAATAATGCCTAACAAAATCAATTGTTGATAAGGTGCATTGAACAATAATGAGCCTATAATTAATAACAAAGTTACAACTATAGTTTTCACTTTTTTCTTCTTGTGTAATCTTTTTGGAATAGGTTGTTTTTTAGTTGCAGAAGGGGCATATATACTTAATATTATAAAACCTAATATTGCTAGTATATACATAAGCCCAATATCAACTTTAGTATAAACAATAATCCAAGGTAAAAAAACAAATAATAATAAGTTTTGAACATGACACAGTAGTGACGATTTTGCATGTGCACCATGCGCAAATGTTCGAATAATTACGTAAGTTAGATGAACAGTCAGTGTGTAAAAAAATAAGTGGCACAGGATTGAAACACCATAAGCTACAACAGTCTTAAAAATATTGCCCACAAAAACTTGCATACCTAAACGTATTTTCAAGTAAGAAATGTGATCTAAATTGTTGCGTTGCTGTAAATATTTAGCTAAATGGTCAATACGTTTTTCTATTGCATTTAACATGTGTTTCGCTCCTTACTGACATTATACAATTTAAATTAAATTTTAGGCGTCTTATTGCCTATCTGTATAATTTGAGTCCTTAACTGTTTGCTGTTTACTATATATTTAATTTTAACATATTTGCACTACAGTTAAGCACTAAAATGAACGACTTGGGCATTATTAAACATTTTTTCAAAAAAACATGGTTAAATGTATTTGTATCACAAAGAAGTGATTTGAGTACTCAATAGCAAGACTACTAGTCTCTTAGTCATTTATTATTCTTAATGAGCAGAAGATTAATAAATGTTGAAATCTAAATACGTAATTGTTTCTTCGTATAGTTATAACAATACTTATATTAGAGAGTAATCATTTCTTTGTAATATAAACAAAGGAGGTTGTTGTTGTGACAAAAGACATCACTAACACTCTTGGTGGTTTAGTGAACTAATTTTGAAGACAGTTTGAAATTCGCTTAATTATTAAGCTTTCCCTATAAGAACTGTATTCATAATTTGAGTTTGATTCAATCTATACTAGTGTCATTAATAAATTACCTATAACAGAGGTAATTTAAGTATTAACATGTAAGCTATCGTAAACATCATTCAATTTATCATTTTAATAATCGGTAAATTCACTAAATTTTTTCATAATTAATAACATCCCCAAAAATAGATAGAGAAATAACTGTAAAAACATTCCCTTAATAATAAGTTACAAAACCGTGAGTCCCTCCCAAGCTCACGGTTTTATTTTATTTATATAAATCTAGTCTAAGATTATCAAAGACTGGGATATTTTGACGTTGCTGGTTAACTTCAGAAATATTTAATGTAACACTTACTCGTTTTTCTAAATTACTCGCCTCTGCAATAATTTCTCCATTAGGACTTATAACCATAGAATGTCCTGCGTATTCAGTGTTTCCATCGTCTCCACAAGAATTACAAGCAACAATAAAAATATCATTTTCAATGGCACGTGCTTGGAGTAGGGCACGCCAATGATCTAAGCGTACTGCTGGCCATTGTGCTACATAAAATGCAATTTTAGCTCCTGTACGTGCAGGATAACGTAATAGTTCTGGAAATCTTAAGTCATAGCAAATTATTTGTGTAACAGCAACACCTGATGATAATTGGAAATTTTCAGGCACTGTTGAACCTGCAGTTAGATAAGTAGGTTCATCTAACATCGGAACTAAGTGTGTTTTGTCGTAACTGTTGATTAAGGTTTGGTCTTTTAACACAGTAAAAGCTGTATTAAAGATTTTGCCATCTTTTTTATTAGCTACAGAACCAGCGACAATATCTACTTGATACATTTTTGCAAGTTGAGCAATAAAGTTATAGCTGCGCTGTAAATCATTATCTGCAAGAATATCTAGCTGTGATAATGCATAGCCTTGATTCCACATCTCAGGTAAGACTACGACATCTGTTTCACTATTTAGGTTTTGTTCAAACCAATGTTGAATTTTTTTTTCGTTGGTTGACACATTGGCAGGTTCTATTTGTAATTGAAAAATTTGGATATTCATAGTTTCACCTCTAGTAATCTAGTTTTATTAAATGTACTAAATATTCCGACAAATTTCAAAGTTTACTATGACTAGGTAAAATACAAGTTAAATAAGATTGTGACTTAGTAAATCATGTTCATTAAATTTAAATCGTGCGTTAAAAACTGACAAAATTTAAGAAAAACAAAAATGACAAGAACTATTTTTGCAATAGAACTTGTCATTTTTGTTAGGTCAAGTTATGTAGGTACTTGACTTTAGTTAAATTTCAATTTTATTTTTTAATTAAAAATCTATCTTCAATTGAATTAAATGCTTTATCGCCAGCTTCTTCACGAATATTACCAAATGGCATTTGTGCCATCAATTTCCATGTTTTTGGAATGTCGAATGTTTCAGTTACAGCTGCGTCAACTAGTGGGTTATAGTGTTGTAATGAAACACCAATACCTTCAGTACTTAAAGCAGTCCAAATTGCAAATTGATGCATTGCATTTGTTTGTGATGACCAAATTGCAAAGTTTTCAGCATAATTTGGCATTTGATTTTGTAAACCTTCAACGACAGTTTCATCTTCAAAGTACAAAATAGTACCGTAAGAATGTTTGAAGTTGTCTATTTTATCAGATGTTGGTTGGAAATCACGATCTTCACCCATAGCTTTTTTCAATTCATCTTTCGTGATATCCCAGAATTTATCGTGATTGTCATTTAATAATAAAACAATACGTGTAGATTGAGAATTGAAAGATGATGGAACATGTTTAACTGCATGCTCGATAATCGCTTCTAATTTATCATCAGAAATTGAAATTTCCTTTTCTAAACTATAAATTGTACGTCTGTTTTCTAATATTTGTTGGAATGTTTCTAATTCACTTTTTTTACTTTTAAAGATACCCATGATTTTAATGCACCTCTCAGTTAATTTATAATATATACCTAGTATAATAAATATACTTTTGTTTGTAAACTATAATTTACATTTATTTTCAAAGATATTAATATTCCTTTTCATTGTCTTAATTTTAATGAAAAATAAACAGTTTTCTAATATACTAAGTATAATAACTTTTAGTAATTTAGGAGGTGGCCTTAGTGCAAAATAAAACTATATTAAAATATACACTTTCTAGTGCGGTAGTATCGTTAAGTGTCCCTTTTATAGTAGCATCACCTATAAATGCCGAGACAGGCTACACAACTGATTACACTGACAAGCAAGCTATATCAGATACTAATACTTTAAATAATAATGATAATAATCAAGTGGATAAGGCAATAAATGATAATAGTTCACAACCATATAGTGAAGGTACGGCTTTAGCTCAACCTGACAATAGTAAGACAGGATCTTCAGAAGTACCTAATATAAGAACAGCTCCAATATCATCGTCTGACATAGATGAGAATCAATTGCCAGTTTCAACTGAATATACAACTGATAATGATGCAGTAGAGCAGTCAACACAGAATACTGATATGAATGACAGTGAATCGACATTACAAGATGACACAACATCACAAGATGGGAAGTCAACAGAAGGTGAAAATACAACAGATACTTCTGGAAATGTATCCAATGAAGAACCGAGTTCACAGCTAGATAACAATACCCAAACAGAGCCATCACAAACTGGAGACTCAACAGGGAGTGAATATCCGGGTGATGCAACAGGAGATGGGACAGGACAAACAGAACTACCACAAACAGGTGATACGATGGGAGAACAACCAAGCACACAACCCGATGACAATGTAGAGCCTCAGCCGCCACAAGATGGAGGCACAACAGGAACTGAGTATCCAAGCGATACAACAGGAGATGGGACAGGACAAACAGAGCCACCACAAACAGGTGATACGACGGGAGAACAACCAAGCACACAACCCGATGACAGTGTAGAGCCTCAGCCGCCACAAGATGGAGGTACCACAGGAACTGAGTATCCAAACGATGCACCAGGAAGTGGAGGTGGACAAACAGAACC
>NZ_JAESMB010000031.1:0-61168 GCF_017892945.1 Staphylococcus sp. GDX8P114P-2
TCGAAACCTTTTTCACATTGGCAGTAGCTGACTGCATTGAAAATGCGCTTCAAACCAAGCTTTTTTCAACGCTAGTCATCCTTGCCGGGGTGGGACGACGAAATCATTTTTTCAAAATCAGATTTCTGTCCCACTCCCTTTTAAGTGTGACCATCTCGATCAATTAAAGGTTTAATATCTTGAAAACCTTCACGATATTCGGCTAGTTTGCCCATAATATCGTACCAATCGTTACCATATTGATCAAAAACTTCTTGCATTAATTTATTTTGGGCGCTATTCAATTTTGTAACTAGTTCGGCACCAGTATCAGTAACAAATAGTTGCTTAACACGTCTATCATCTGGTGCAGGTTGTTCATAAATTAAGTCTTTTGCTTTTAAAGTTTTTAAAGTACTATGCGAACCTTGTTTAGAAATTTCTAATACTTTCAATAATTGTTTTGTTGTAATTCCTGGTAATTTATTGATAAAAAAAAGAAAACGGTGGTGCTGACGGTTCATACCTGATTGTTCAATAATTTCATCAGCAGCATTTATAAAAGTTTTATAAGCGAAATAAAAAAGCATGTGTTCATAATCGCTATTTTTTGTCATAAGCATACGTCCTTTATTAGCAAGTGTTTTCTCATTATAGTAAAAATACCGATAGTCGTCATTATTAAGTCAATGTAGTTGACCTTTTTGGTAGAGGTGCATATGATAGATGTTGTAAGGACTATGTAAAGGTGGAATGAATTATGAAAATGCGAGTAGGACAATATTTGATTGATGCACTATACAACGCAGGTGTCGAGGAGATATTTGGAGTTCCTGGAGATTTTAACTTAACATTTCTAGATGACGTTATTGACCATGAACATGTGTCTTGGATTGGCAATACCAATGAATTAAATGCTAGTTATGCAGCAGATGGCTATGCCCGTATTAATGGTTTAGGAGCTTTGATTACCACGTTTGGCGTCGGTGAATTGAGTGCAATTAACGGTATAGCAGGTGCTTTTGCAGAACGAGTACCAGTAATTGCAATAACAGGAGCACCTACAACATCAGTAGAACAAGCGCGAAAATTTGTTCATCATTCTCTTGGAGAGGGGAATTTCGACGATTATCGTAAAATGTTTGAACCTATTACTACTGCACAAGGGTACATTACGTCGGAGAATGCAACTTCAGAAATACCACGTTTAATACAAGCAGCGGTCAATAATAAAAGACCTGTGCACATACATTTACCAATTGATGTTGCAGCAACAGAAATCGATATTAAAGAGTCATTTCAATTACTGCCGATGGAAAATGCTGTAGATAATGAATTGGTAGCGGCAATTGAACGTCAATTACAAAACGCTAAACAACCAGTAATTATTACTGGACATGAAATTAATAGTTTTGGTTTGCAGTCAGAAATGGAAGACTTCGTCAAAACAACTGGTATACCAGTTGTGCAGCTATCTTTAGGGAAAGGGGCTTTTAATGAGGAAAGTGATTATTATTTAGGTATTTATGATGGCAGTGTAGCTAAAGATAATATTAGAGATTACGTAGATCAAAGTGATGCTATTTTAAATATTGGTGCAAAGATTACTGATTCGGCATCTGCTGGTTTCTCTTATCAATTTGATATTGACGATGTAATAATGTTAAATCATCATAATATTAAAATAAATACAGAACAACGTACAGATTTAACATTACCTGCTATTATCACTAGTTTACAAAAGGTTAAGTATCGTCATAATCCAACAGTGTCGAAGCGGAGAGATACTAATATACAGGTAGATACAACTAACAAAGAACCATTAACTCAAGCCACTTACTTTGCTATGATGCAAACATTTTTACAGCCAAATGATGTTGTCATTGCTGAACAAGGTACATCATTTTTTGGTGCTTATGATCTATGGCTCCATGCTAATAATAAGTTTATAGGACAACCTTTATGGGGATCTATTGGTTACACCTTACCAGCAACATTAGGATCACAAATAGCAGATACGAAGCGAAGAAATATTTTGTTAATTGGGGACGGCTCGCTACAACTAACTGTGCAAGCTTTATCGACAATGATCCGTTATCATTTAAAACCAATTATTTTTGTTATTAATAACGATGGTTATACAGTAGAGCGGATGATTCATGGAGAAAATGCACTATACAATGATATTCATATGTGGGACTACAAAGCTTTACCTCAAGTATTTGGAGGTACAGATGTTGCACTTCACGAGGTGAATACACCACAAGAGTTACAACGTACTTTTGATGTTATTACTGCAAATTCAAACCAAATGCATTTTGTAGAAGTGAAAATGCACAGAGATGATGCACCAGAGAAATTACGTAGCATCAGTAAGGTATTTGCACAACAAAATAAATAATGATAAAAACAGCAACTAACAATGTGTTAATCTCACATAGTTAGTTGCTGTTTTTATATTAAATATAGTACACTGTGTCCAATATAAAAAGTTGAATTTTTATAAATGTTATTGCACTATATAATTAACATTAAAGTTGTTATAAGGGGGATTTTTTATGAAAGGTAATAAAAAGATTGCAGAGTTGTTAGAACTTTACGATAAAAAACTAAGTAAATTGTTTAAATATAATAAGAAAAAGGCGATGTCTTTTGATAAAGATAGTAGATTGCAATTACAAGAAAAATATGGAATTTATGTTATTTTTAATGCCCATAAAAAGCCAGTTTTTGTAGGACAAGCAGGAGGATATTTAAATAATCATCAACGTGCTAAAAAAGATTTATGTGATAAGTTAGGTCAATATAATTTAAAGTCTGATGCTGGAACTTTAAGGTTTAAAAGAGCATATGCACTAGATAATGATTTAGTTGTAGATGATGCAAAAGCTATAAAAGCTGAAGATTATAATTTAAAAGTACAATACATTGAAGTCAAAGAAAATCCAGCACTAATCAATATTTTAGAAACATTAGCATTAGAATATGCAAAAGAAAAAGATTTTAAATTATATAATTTTTATAACAAATAAATTTTTTTGGACAAGTATATCGAAGTAGTATATACTAAAAAGACTGAATTTTCAAAAAAGATTTCTGGAAATTAATAATAGTTCAGGTCTAAACATTGGGGGATGTATCATGACTGTAAACGAAAGTAATGCAACCAGAACAAACCAAAAGATTTCAGGTCGTCAACTTATCATAGCCATTATGTTATCTATCTTAACGTATTGGTTATTTGCACAAGCGTTTTTAAATATAGGGCCAAATGTTCAAAAAACATATCCGGTCAGTCCGAATATCATTAATATCTCAATAAGTTTAACATCGTTTGTTACAGGCGTATTTATGGTTGTTGGGGGTAATATTTCTGACAGAGTGGGCAAGGTGAAAATGACACGTGTGGCATTGATCTTAAGTATTATAGGCTCGATTGCCATTATTATTACAGGCAATGCTGTATTATTACTGCTAGGTAGAGCGCTACAAGGTCTATCAGCTGCTATTATCATGCCGACAACTATTGCGATGATAAATGATTATTTTGAAGGAGAAGAACGACAAAAGGCTTTAAGTTATTGGTCTATTGGTTCTTTCGGTGGTACTGGTCTAGCTTCATTTTTCGCAGGTGCCATTGCAACATTTACTTCTTGGCAAATGATTTTTGTCATGTCTATTATAGGTGCAATTATAGCACTGTTTTTAATTAAATCTTTACCAGAACAGCACAAAGAAAAGCAACAAAACACACCTTTTGATTATGTAGGGTTAGTGATTTTTGTACTTATGATTGGCAGTATAAGCTTTGTAATTACGCAAGGTAATAAAATTGGATGGTCAAACATTATTACTATTATTTTAGCAGCAACGTTTGTCATAAGTATTGTTATTTTTATTGCTGTTGAAAAGCGTAAAGCGATTCCTTTTATGGATTTAACATTGTTTAAAAATCGTTCATATGTAGGTGCGGTAGTTTCTAACTGTTTATTGAATACAGGGGTTGGTGTGATTGCGTTAATTAATATTTATGCACAGGCAGGTCATGGCTTAAGTGGTTTTAGCGCAGGATTAATTACGTTACCTTATTTGATTGCTTTACTGTTAGTAGTACGACTTGGTGAAAAGAGTATTAAAAAATTCGGTGCTAAAAGGGCTATGGTGTTCGGTCCTATCTGTACTGGTTTTGGTGTATTATTGATGTCTATTACGTTTATAGATTCGACATTTTATATTATTTTGACATTGATTGCTACAATTTTCTTTGGTGCAGGGACAGGATTTTTTGCTACACCTGCGCTTAGTACCGCAGTTTCAACAACAGCATCCGAAAAAATTGGTGTTGCATCTGGTATTTTTAAAATGGGTTCAACACTAGGCGGTGCATTTGGTATTGCGATTATTACGTCAATCTATACTGGATTAAGTGTAGCAGGATATAGTGTACATTTAGCGGCAAGTGTAAGTTTCATTGTAGGCACGTGTTTGATTGGCAGTGCAATAGTTGTTAGTACTTTGGTGCTACCTAACACAGGTAGAGAACAAAACACGAATTCTAGCTATACAACTAATGAAGAACCTGTAAAGTAAGTTGAACATTGAGTCATTAAGTGAAGTGTTTCGGCTAGATGGGTATCATGAATGTATATAACGAGGAATCTTACTGTCCTTTGAATTTCATAATATTTATAGTTAGCTTTGTATTTTACTTAAAAACCAAAAAGCATTACTATAAAAGTGAATAAGGAGGTCACACTATGCAATATAAAATGAATTATTCCTCACCAGTTGGCGTATTAACGATAACAACCGATGGTACTCATATTACAGGGTTATGGTTTGATAATCAGTCTGACTATGAACGTAAGTTAAATGACAAAGTCGTTGCACAGGAACAACCCATTTTTCAGCAAGTACGTACATGGTTAGATCACTATTTTCAAGGTGATAATCCTACCATTGATTTCCCTTTGAAACCAACTGGCACCGCATTTCGCGAGCAAGTGTGGGAGATTTTAACTACAATTCCTTCAGGTGAAACAATGACGTATGGTGAAATTGCAGACAAAATAGCAAGAGTAAAAGGGAAAGATAAAATGTCAGCACAAGCAGTTGGTGGTGCGGTAGGTAGTAATCCTATTAGTATTTTAATCCCATGTCACCGTGTAGTTGGTGCTGATGGTAGTCTAACTGGTTATGGTGGCGGCATAGATAAAAAGATTAAGTTATTGGAAATAGAAACTGTAGAAATGGCACCATTATATCGTCCGAAGCATAGTACGAAACCTTAAATTATAAACAATATGAAAAAACACGCCCTTTGCTTAAGGACGTGTTTTTTATTGAATAAATAGTAAGACTGAAATAAAATAATGGATATAATGTTATTCAGTGATTTTAACGTTAATTTAAGGTATTATAATGACGGATGTTGTCATTGATTTCATTCAGGTAGAAAATCGCATTTTGTTCATCGGCTAACTCAATGTCATGGTTGAATTCTAAGTTATCAAAACGGGCGAAATAACTTTCATAATCTGCTACTGATAGTTCTGTACGATTATTTAAAAGTGCTTTATGGCCATCAATGTTTAATGCATCTTGGTAACCAGCAACAAGTGTGCCACTGAAAAATTCACCGACTGAGCCAGAACCATAACTGAATAAGCCAATAGATTGACCAGCCTCAAAAGTACGAGTTTCTAATAATGAAATTAAGCTTAAATAAAGAGAACCAGTATAAATATTACCTACATAACGATTGTAATATGTAGCTGCTTCATAGCCTTCAGTTAGACGTTCTTTTGTTTCATCACTGATTTCATCTGTTAAAATTGAATCCAGTGCTTTTTTACCCATTTTAGTAAATGGAACATGGAAACATAATGAAGCGAAGTCAGCTAATGTTTTATTGGTACGTTTAGCATACTCTGTCCAGCTTTGTTGGAATGAACGAATATAAGCATCTTTTGATAATGCACCGTCAACTAATGGATAACTATGACCTGTTGGTCTCCAAAAGTCATAAACATCTTCAGTATATGCAACTGCATCATCATTGAATGCAAGAATACGTGGGTTATGTGTAATCATCATTGCTACAGCGCCAGCACCTTGTGTTGGCTCACCACCAGAATTTAAACCATAACGTGCAGTATCACTTGCGATTACGAGCACTTTTTCGTTTGGACGGTTAGCAAGATAGTCCTTAGCTAATTGAATAGCTGGAGTTGCAGCGTAACAAGCTTCTTTCATTTCAAAACATCGTGCAAATGGTTGGATACCTAATAAATTATGGATTTGTACAGCTGAGGCTTTTGCAGAGTCAATTGCAGATTCTGTAGCTACGATAACCATACTGATTTGTTTCTTATCCTCTTCAGTTACTATGTTTTTCGCAGCATTTGCGCCCATAGAAACAATATCTTGGCTGACAGGACTAACTGACATTTCAGTTTGGCCTATACCAATCAAAAATTTGTTTGGTTCAACATTGCGTGCTTCAGCAAGTTTAGCCATATCTACATAAAATTTTGGAACATAAAAATCGATTTGGTCTATACCGATCGTCATTGCGTATCGACACCTTTCTTTTTATAAATAAGCAATTGTATCATACCAAAATAAAGTAATGAAATACAAACATTTAAAAGAATATAGAAACGGAGAATTTATATGAAAAAGATAGCAATTGTAAGTGCAAAACGAACACCAATTGGAAGATTCAGAGGGAAATTAAGTAATTATTCAGCTGTAGAGCTTGGTACGAAAGCTTTAAGTGCAGCATTACAAGCGATTAATTTAAAGCCAGAAGCAATAGAACAAGTTATATTTGGTAATGTCTTACAAAGTGGTAATGGTCAAAATCCTGCTCGTCAAATCGGTATTAATGCAGGAATTCCCAATACTACGCCTGGTATGACAATAAATGAAGTCTGTGGTTCTGGTTTGAAGTCAATAATCTTAGGTAAACAATTGATTCAACTAGGTGAAGCGAAAGTAGTTGCAGTTGGTGGTGTTGAAAGCATGACTAATGCACCTAAGTTATTATTAAATGAAGACGAAAAACCAGTTGATAGTTTTATGTATGATGGATTAACAGATGCATTTGATCAAGTACCTATGGGTGTTACTGCTGAAAATATTGCCCAAAAATATAATATAACGCGAGAGCAGCAAGATGAATTTGCCAATGCTTCTCAACTTAAAGCACATGAAGCTACTACAAACGGTAAATTTGATAATGAAATCGTTCCGTTGAAAGATGTAGAGGGCGAATGGATGACTACAGACGAAGGTATTAGAGGCAATAGTAGTGTCGAAAAATTGAGCACGTTAAAGACGATATTTAAAGAAGATGGTACGGTAACTGGTGGTAATGCTTCAAGTATCAACGATGGAGCTTCTGCAATTATTTTAATGGAAGAGACATATGCTAAAGATCAGGGTTACGAAATTTTAGGTATCTTAGGCGAATATGCTGAAGTAGGCTGTGACCCGCGTTATATGGGATATGCACCTTATTATGCTGTTGAACAATTATTAGAAAAAAGTAATAAGTCAATTACAGACATTGATATTGTTGAAATGACTGAAGCTTTTGCGGCGCAAAGTATACCAGTACAACAAAATTTAAATATTAAAGATGACCAATTAAATGTATATGGCGGTGCAATAGCGCTAGGTCACCCTATTGGTGCCAGTGGTACACGATTAGTCACAACATTAGTAAATATATTAGCACAAGAACAAAAACAAACAGGTGTAGCAACAGCGTGTATCGGTGGCGGCCTAGGTATCGCATTATTAGTTGAGAAAGGACAATAAGCTATGAGTGTATTAGATAAATCATTTAGACATTTATCGAGAGCAGATAAATTAGATATGTTAGCGAATCAAGGCTATTTATCACTTGAAAACAAGGAGTTATTACTCAATCATCCACTGATCCAAGAAGATATAGCCAATAGTTTGATTGAAAATGTTATTGGACAAGGTGCGCTACCTGTTGGAGTCTTGCCACATATTAAAGTGGATCAAGTTGATTATGCAGTACCTATGATGGTAGAAGAACCTTCAGTTGTGGCTGCAGCAAGTTATGGCGCTAAATTAGTCAATAAAACAGGCGGCTTTAATGTGGTGTCGAGTGAACGCTTAATGATTGGTCAAATCGTATTTGATGGTGTAGAAGATACAGAAGCTCTTGCCATGACTATCCAATCTCATGAAACACAAATTAAACGCATTGCTGACGAAGTGTATCCATCGATTATTAAACGTGGCGGTGGTTATCGCCGCATTGAAATTGATACATTTCCTGCGGAGCAGTTGTTATCGTTAAAGGTCTTTGTTGATACTCAAGATGCGATGGGTGCTAATATGTTAAATACAATATTAGAAGGTATTACTGCTTATTTGACGAGTGAAATTGATAACAGTGATGTCCTTATGAGTATTTTATCCAATCATGCCACGGCATCTGTAGTTAAAGTAACAGGTGAAATTGATGTTGCAGACTTAGCTAAAGGTGATTTTGATGGTCCAACAGTCGCTCGTCGTATGGCGCGGGCATCTACGTTAGCTCAAGTAGATATTCATCGTGCTGCAACACACAATAAAGGTGTAATGAATGGAATCCATGCGGTAGTCCTAGCCACTGGAAATGATACACGTGGCGCAGAGGCAAGTGCACATGCATACGCGAGCAAAGATGGTCACTATAAAGGGCTTGCAACTTGGGACTATGATAGTTCTCGTAATAGATTGATCGGCACAATAGAAGTACCAATGACATTAGCAACGGTTGGTGGTGGTACCAATGTCTTGCCTATAGCAAAGGCATCATTAGATATATTAAATGTACAATCAGCGCGCGAATTAGGTCATGTAGTAGCTGCTGTTGGTTTAGCGCAAAACTTTTCTGCGTGCAGAGCGCTTGTATCAGAAGGAATTCAACAAGGGCATATGAGTTTGCAGTATAAATCACTAGCCATCGTTGTAGGTGCACAAGGTGACGAAATTGCCTATGTTGCCGATGCTTTAAAACAGGCACCTCAAGCTAATGCAGCAGTAGCAGAAGAAATTTTGCAAACTTATAGAACACAATAAAATAATTAGCATATGAGCTTTAATAACGCATAATTTTAGTATGTTAGTGAAATAAGTTTTCACAACAGCTGAAATTATGCGTTTTTGCTAGTTACTAGTACGATAATTCATTGTCCACGAATCATTTGTGTTGAATAGCGAGTTGCGAATAGTCTCTAACTTAAGTATCATAGTGCTAAGTAAACACAAGGGGTGGCGTTTATGAAACTTAAAAATCGAAATATTCAGAAAAAAGAATTAGGTCTTGGATCTGCATTATTGACCTTATTCGTAATGATTGGTTGTATGTTATTTACAGTCGCTGTACTAGAAAAAGAACCACATATTCCATTGATGATAGGAACAGCTACTGGAGTAATTGTTACCTTACTACATGGTTATAAATATGCTGAGGTTGAGGAGATGTTATACAAAGGTATAAGGCATGCCTTACCGGCTATTATCATCATTATTTTAGTAGGACTAGTAATAGGATCTTGGATTGGTAGTGGTGTAGTTGCAACGATGATTTATTATGGTTTACAAATGATTGATCCACGTTATTTCTTAGCGATAGTGGTAATCTTATGTGGCATAGTCTCATTAGCAATAGGTAGCAGTTGGTCTACGATGGCTACAGTGGGGGTTGCATCAATTGGGATAGGTTTAAGTATGGGAATCTCACCAGGTATGATTGCAGGTGCAGTCATAAGTGGTGCTTATTTTGGCGATAAAATGAGTCCATTGTCAGATACGACAAACTTGGCATCAGGTTTAACTAAAGTGCCGTTATTTGACCATATTAAACACATGATGTATACAACGATTCCAGCATTAATTATTGCTTTAGCAGTATTTGGCATTATAGGCTTCCGTTTAGATAAAACAGCTATGAATGCAGAAAAAATAAATAACATGTTAGCTACTATGAATGATCAATTTATAATTACACCGTGGCTACTGCTTGTGCCATTGGTGGTAATTTTACTAGTAGTATTAAAAGTTCCAGCTGTACCCGCAATTTCGGTAGGTATAGTATTAGGATTTTTTGCCCAAATATTTGTACAGGGTGGTAGTTTGACTGAAGCATTAACAGCGTTACAAACAGGATATAAAATCGATTCAGGAAATAGTCTTATCGATGAGTTATTTAATCGTGGTGGCTTAGAATCTATGTTTTATACGATTTCGTTAACTATTGTAGCAATGACTTTTGGAGGGGTACTCGAATATTCGGGAATGCTATCATCATTAATTGCAGTAGTATTAAAGTTTGCTAAAAATACAGGATCATTGATTGCTTCAGTTATTATTGCCTGCATAGGAACGAACTGTACATGTTCAGAACAATATATTTCAATTATTGTACCTTCAAGAATGTATGCATCCACATTTAAAGAACGACAGTTGCACGCTAAAAATCTATCACGAGCATTAGAAGATGGTGGAACATTAACAAGTGTATTTGTGCCATGGAATACATGTGGTGTGTTTATTGCATCGACATTAGGTGTATCAGTTATGGAATATGCGCCATTTGCGGTGCTAAATTATACAGTACCAATAATTTCAATCATTTTCGGATTTATTGGATTTAAAATTATTAAACTTAAAGATAGTGAAGACGATACAATTACTAAAGGTGATTTAGCATAATCTCGTAGTATTAACAATGTTAGACAAAAATTACAATAGTAGGTTCGTGCAATTGGATGATAAATATTTCATTGCAGGACCTACTTTTTAGTTACAAAAGATAGGTCTCGGGTACCTCGACTCAAAATGATAACAACAAATATAATTGTGTTAAATAACACCAAAGGAAGAAAATAATATGGGAACTTTACTTATGTTTATAGCTTATGCACTATTTTGTTTACTTGTTATCATATTGATATTAGCCATATTTAAAGATTTAACAATTAAGGGACGACGACTCATTTTACTCAGCTTGGTCATTTTAGTAATAGCCATCATTGTATTATATAATCAAGGCTCAACTATGCGTTTAGAACAAATAGACGCCTTACAATATTAAAATAAAGCTGCTAATAGATGTGGCGAGTTTAGGTGTATTGTATAAGTAGAAGCTTGAATTGCTAATACAATGAGTGTTTTACATTTAAAAAGGTATAGCTCATGCTAAAATCAATATAACCAATAACCATAACTAAAGATATAAAGTAGGTGTAATCAGTGGATATTAAACAAATGAGTTACTTCGTGGAAGTAGTAAACGAAGGTGGTATGACGAATGCCTCAAAATCATTGTACATAGCGCAACCGACAATCAGCAAAGCAGTTAAAGACATAGAAAAAGAATTAGGTATGCCACTGTTTGATAGAAGTAAAAGAGAATTGAAATTAACAGATGCTGGGCAAGTATTTTATCAAAAGTGTAAAGAAATATTAGCGCTATATAATAATTTACCGGTAGAAATTAATAGTTTATTAGGATTAGAAACGGGGCATATTAGTATCGGTTTATCGGCAGTGATGAATATGAATAAATTTATCCAGATATTAGGCGAGTTTCATAAATTATACCCCAATATCACCTATAATTTAGTAGAAAATGGTGGAAAAATGATTGAATCACAGCTTGCAAATGATGAAATTGATATTGGTATTACCACCTTGCCAGTAGATGGTACGATATTTAACTCAATCCCTTTGTACCAAGAAGATTTAAAGTTAGTACTTAATAAAGAACATCACTTAGCCCATCGTAAAACAGTAGAAATGAAAGAGTTAGCAAATGAAGATTTTATTTTATTTAACGAGGACTTTTATTTAAACGATAAGATTAGAGAAGCAGCTAAAAATGCAGGATTTATACCTAAAACAATTTCTAAGATATCACAGTGGAACTTCATTGAAAATTTACTTAATGCGCATTTAGGCGTTAGTATTTTACCGGATAATATCGTACGCATGTTAGATAGTAATTTTAAACATATTAATATCAATGATAGTGCTATGAAATGGGAATTAGGTGTAATTTGGAAGAAAGAGAAGTATTTAAGTCATGCAACACGTCAATGGATAGATTTTATGAGTCAACGTTTATAGAGTAATGTCAAAAACCTTGTAGTACTTAATATCACAGTGTGACTAGTGATATTTAAGGCACAAGGTTTTTATTATGATCAACTATGAAAGAAAACGATTCCATAGAAAAAAGTAATAGTTAGTATCTATAATCAATATTTTTATTATGTGCAAATATGGCTTACACTTAATATGTAATTGATACACACGAAGTGTAAATAATAATTAAAGGATGGGTGCTAATGCAGTTTGCATTAAAAACAATTAGAATTATAGTTCAAGTTGCTCTGTTAATGGGTATAACATCTTTAGGTAATGTGCTGCAGAAAGCATTACACATACCTATAGCAGGTAGTATTGTTGGATTGATATTGTTCTTTGTATTACTACAATTTAAGATTATTCCAGAAAGATGGATTTGTGATGGCGCTAATTTTTTAATTGGAACAATGGTCTTTTTCTTTGTACCATCAGTAGTTGGCATTATGGATATAACTTCTGAAATAAATCTTCATTTTATATTATTCTTCTTATTAGTAGTTGCAGGAACATGTGCTGTAGCACTAATTTCAGGGTTTATAGCAGAAAAAATGGCGAATTTATTACACATTAGAAAAGAGCAAAGTTGATGATTATTTGGCAAGGTTTGTTAATGATTATAATCACCATTTGCGCATATATTTTCGCCAAAAAATTACAGTTAAAATATAAAAATCCATTACTAAATCCAGCATTGATTTCTTCCATAATTATTATTGGATTACTGCTACTGTTTAGCAAAAGCTATGATGATTATATGGTTGGTGGTCAGTGGATTAACTACTTACTTAATTGTACGGTTGTTTGTTTGGCATACCCACTATATCAAAATAGAACTAAAATTTTAAAACATGCAAATATAATTTTTACTAGTGTTGTAGCTGCAGTAACGATAAATTTCTTTTTAATCTTTTTCTCATTAAAATTACTAGGATATTCGAAAGAAGTTATTGCTACTATACTACCACGTTCAGTTACAGCAGCAGTCGGTATAGAGTTATCACATCAATTAGGCGGAACGGATACAATTACTATTTTGTTTATTATCACTACAGGTTTAATTGGCAGTATGTTAGGCGCTTATCTATTGAAATTTGCTAAGTTTCAAACATCAATCGCTAGAGGTTTAACGTATGGTAATTCTTCACATGCCTTTGGTACTGCAAAAGCATTAGAGTTAGATATAGAATCGGGAGCGTTTAGTTCAATAGGTATGATATTAACAGCAGTGTTGAGTTCGGTGCTCATACCATTATTTATTTTGTTTTTATACTAAAACATTCAATGACTTATAACCCGATTAAGTTGAAGTGAAATTTTGAAGGAATTATAATTTGTAACATTGACTTTATGAAAGGAGATTTTTTTAAATGGCAAAAATTAAAGGGAATACAGCATTAGTAAAAGCATTACAAGCTTGGGATATCGATCACTTGTATGGCATTCCAGGTGATTCAATAGATGCGGTTGTCGATAGTTTAAGAACAGAACGAAATAGTATTGAATTTGTACATGTTAGACATGAAGAAGTAGCAAGTTTGGCAGCAGCAAGTTATACCAAACTTACTGGTAAAATAGGTGTTGCTTTAAGTATTGGCGGTCCAGGGGTTGTACATTTATTAAATGGTATGTATGATGCCCAAATGGATAGTGTGCCTCAATTGATTTTGGCTGGACAAACAGATAGTACTGCACTTGGAACTAAAGCATTTCAAGAAACTGATATTTTAAAAATGGTTGAAGGTGTTGCTGCCTATAGCCGTCAAATTACGGAAAATGATAAAGACGTGTTCGGTATTGTAAATGAAGCAATTCGTACGGCGTATGAACAAAAAGGTGTGGCAGTATTAGTTTTACCTAATAATCTATTAACACAAAAAGTAAAAGATACAACAAATACTAAAGTAGATACAGCACCACCAGCACGGGTTAATCCAAAGCCACGTAGTATTAAAAAAGCTGCTAAATTAGTCAATAAAAGTAAACGTCCAGTGATGTTATTAGGAACAGGTGCTAAGCATGCTAAAGATGAAGTGAAAGAATTTATCGAAACGGCAAAAGTACCAACAATTATCACATTGCCTGCAAAAGGTATTTTAGCTGATGCGCACCCATACAACATTGGTAACTTAGGTAAGATTGGAACAAAAACGTCTTATCAAACGATACAAGATGCTGATTTGCTCATTATGGTAGGTACTAATTATCCATATGTAGATTACTTGCCTAAGAAGAATATTAAAGCAATTCAAATAGATACGAATCCAGAAGCTATTGGCCATCGTTTTGATGTAAATGTTGGTATTATAGGAGATAGTAAGTACGCGTTACAACAATTAACTGATACAATGAACCATGTGTCAGATAGAGATTTCTTAAATAAAACGTTAGAACGTAAAGCAACTTGGGATGCTTGGATGGCTGAAGATAAAGCAAATGACAACAGTCCAATCCGACCTGAAAGATTAATGGATGCGATTAACCATGTCAAAACTGATGATGCAATCTTTTCAATTGATGTAGGTACATCAACAGTATGGTCAACACGTTACCTAGATTTAACAGTAAATAATAAATTTATTGTTTCTAGTTGGTTAGGTACTATGGGTTGTGCTTTACCAGGTGCGATTGCTGCTAAACGTGCATATCCAAACCGCCAAGTAGTTGGTATTGCAGGTGACGCTGCATTCCAAATGGTTATGCAAGATTTTGCAACAGCAGTACAATATGATTTGCCAATGACTATCTTTGTATTAAATAACCAAGAGTTATCATTTATTAAATATGAACAACAAGCTGCTGGAGAATTAGAGTATGCAATTGATTTTACTGACGTAGATTTAGCGATGTTCGCTGAAAGTGCTGGCGGTGTAGGTTATACGTTGAAAGATCCTAATCGCATAGACGAAATCGTAGAAGAAGCTATGTCACAAACAAAACCAACTATAGTAAATGTGTATGTTGATCCAAACGCCGCGCCTTTACCAGGTAAAATAGTAACAGACGAAGCAATCAACTATGGTGTCTGGGCGTATCGTTCACTTACAGAGGATAAAAAATTAGACTTAGACGAAATTCCACCACTTTCTACTGCAGTTAAAAGATTTTTCTAATAAATAAAAATAGCACAAGTTGTTGTAGTAGTGTTACCAATAAAGTAAGTTTACGTCATGATCATTTAATAAAGAGAAGAAATAGCTAGTATTTTAAGGAAGGGAATTAAATGGCTCCATTTAATTCTCTTCCTATTTTTATACTAAAATAATTGCTCTTTAAGTGTTGTTGTATTTTACAAAATATAAAAGAGAGCAGCTAATCATGAGTAGAAAATGAATCTAATATTTTAAGTCACATAGGGTATAGATAAGAAATAATGATGAGGAAGGGGTAAAGGTATGAAACGTTGGATACAACAGTTGAAATTTAGAACACCTCATACATACGCGTTATTAATGGGCATTATTACAATTGCGTGTCTACTCACTTATATTATTCCTGCTGGGGAGTATGATAGAGAAGAAAAAAATGGTCAGACACTCGTTATTTCGGGGTCTTATAAAGAGGTAGCACAGCAAGGTGGTTCATTGTTTGATATTTTTAGAGCAATTCCTGAAGGATTAATTAGTGGCGGCGAGATTGTTTTTTACATATTTTTAGTTGGTGGTGCGTTTGGGATAGTACATAAAACAGGCGCATTTGAGACTGGTGTTAAATATGTTATGAGTCAGTTAGGGAATTTTAAAGTGTTAATGATTCCACTAACAATGACTATTTTTTCAATTTTAGGTTTTTCAATTGGTTTAGCAGAAGAAACTATAATATTTGTCCCCATCGGCATCATTATTGCTAGAACTTTAGGTTATGATGCCTTAACAGGAACATCTATTGTGATATTAGGTGCTGCAAGTGGCTTTATGGGAGGAATGCTTAATCCATTTACTGTTGGTGTGGCACAGACGGTTGCCGAGATCCCAATGTTTTCTGGGTGGGGTTTAAGAACGATAATCTATTTATTTATTTTAACAGCGGCAATTACTACTGTAATGCTCTATGCTTTTAAGGTTAAAAAAGACATGTCTAAAAGTTTAGTGTTGGAGTTGGAACAAGCCGAAAACACCAACCAAACATATGAATATAGTAGATTTACTAAAAGACAAGCTGCAGGATTAGCGTTAATTGTTGGCACGATTGCACTAAATGTTTTTGGTATTTTCAAATTTTCGTGGTCTTTTAATGAAATGAGCGCCAATTTTTTATTAGCAGGTTTGCTTGCTGGTTTGATAGGTGGTTTAGGTATCAATGGGACATTTGATGCTTTGATAGAAGGAATGAAAGATATTTTATTTGGTGCCATGATTGTTGGTTTTGCCAAAGGTATTATCGTAATTTTAGAGAACGGGAAAGTTATCGATACTATAGTTCACGGCATGTCTTCGGTATTATCTGATGTACCAGCATCAATAGTCATTATCGTTATGTTTGTCTTTCAATTTTTCTTGAACTTCTTTATTCCATCAGGCTCGGGTCAAGCATTAACTACGATGCCACTGATGGTGCCAATTGCAGATTTATTAGATATCAATCGTCAAATGACAGTGTTAGCATTCCAATATGGTGATGCTATTAGTAATATTCTATTTCCGACATCCGCAATATTAATGGGAGCATTAGCTGTAGCTAAGATTAGTTATGTGCAATGGTTGAAGTTCGCATGGAAAGTCATTATGTTATGGGTGTTTATTTGTATTGCTGCCATGTCGATTGCGTTAATGTTAAATTATTAAATTTAGTAATGAAATATTTTAATAAAATGAGTGCAATGATATTGCGCTAAAACTGAATTCATTGTATACTATTAACAAATTTATCGAAACGCGTGTTACTGGTAAGGCAGGCATGAGCAAAATGAAACTATACTATTACAGTTTAGTTTTGTTTGCTCATGCCTTTTTTGTTTTCGATAATGTTTACTCGAAGGGATGTTAGTAGGTTATGTTTATACGATTTTTCGGACAATTGCAACGTATCGGTAAGGCTTTGATGTTACCTGTTGCGATATTGCCGGCAGCGGGTATTTTACTCGCATTGGGAAATGCAATGCACAATGCACAACTTGTTGCAATAGCACCTTGGTTAGAACATGAAGTATTTGTTATTATTTCATCTATTATGGAATCCTCGGGACAAATTATCTTTGATAATTTACCACTTCTTTTTGCTGTAGGGACAGCTTTAGGTTTAGCAGGTGGAGACGGTGTAGCAGCATTAGCTGCGCTAGTTGGTTATTTAATTATGAATGCAACTATGGGTAAAGTTATGAATATTACTATCGATGATATTTTTAGTTATGCTGATGGTGCTAAAACACTGAGTCAAGCAGCGAAAGAGCCAGAGAATGTATTGATATTAGGCATTCCAACCCTACAAACAGGAGTGTTTGGTGGTATTATCATGGGGGCTCTAGCAGCATGGTGCTATAATAACTTTTATAATATAACGTTACCTGCCTTTTTAGGATTTTTTGCCGGTAAACGTTTTGTGCCAATTATTACTTCAGTTGTAGCGATTGTAACGGGTGTACTATTAAGCTTTGTATGGCCACCGATTCAAGAGGGATTAAATCAATTATCCAATTTCTTATTAAATAAAAATTTAACATTAACAACTTTTATTTTTGGGATTATTGAACGTTCTTTAATTCCATTCGGTTTACATCATATCTTTTATGCTCCGTTTTGGTTTGAGTTTGGTCAGTACGTCAGCCATAGCGGTGAATTAGTACGAGGAGATCAACGTATTTGGATGGCACAAATGAAAGATGGCGTAGAATTTACAGCGGGTGCATTTACTACCGGTAAGTATCCATTTATGATGATTGGTTTGCCAGCTGCAGCGTATGCGATTTATTGTAACGCAAAACCTGAACGCAAAAAAATTGTAGGTGGCTTAATGTTATCTGCTGGTTTAACATCATTTTTAACTGGTATCACTGAACCATTAGAATTTTCATTTTTATTTGTGGCTCCATTATTATATGTAGTCCATGTGTTGCTTGCAGGGTCATCATTTTTAGTTATGCATTTATTAGATGTCAAAATTGGTATGACATTTTCTGGTGGATTTATTGATTATATTTTATATGGTTTATTAAACTGGGATCGTACCAATGCCCTATTAGTTATTCCAGTAGGTATTGTATATGCAATAATTTATTATTTCTTATTTAGTTTTGTTATTAAACGATTTAAATTAAAAACACCTGGACGTGAAGATGAAGAAACAGAAACAAAAGATTCATCAGTAGCTTCATTACCATTTGATGTGTTGAACGCAATGGGTGGTAAAAAGAATATCAAACATTTGGATGCATGTATTACACGTTTACGAGTTGAAGTCAACGAAAAAAGTAGTGTCGATGTGGCTGCCTTAAAATCTCTCGGTGCTTCAGGCGTGTTAGAAGTAGGTAATAATATGCAAGCTATCTTCGGGCCGAAGTCTGATCAAATTAAACATGATATACTCCGTATCATGAGTGGTGAAATTACCAAACCTAGTGAAACGACAGTGGTAGAAGATGATAATGATACTGCCGTCCCAACGACTAATAGTACAGAGACACTCATTAGCGCACCTGGTAACGGTGAAATTATGCCTCTAACAGCAGTGCCTGACCAAGTTTTCGCAGATAAATTAATGGGAGATGGTATAGCTTTTGTCCCTAAAGATGATGTGATAGTTTCACCTATTACTGGAACTGTAAAAACAATATTCCCGACACTTCATGCCATTGGTTTAGAAACGCCAGAAGGCTTAGAAGTTTTAATTCATATAGGTATAGATACAGTGAAGTTAGAAGGACAAGGCTTTGAAAATTTAGTAACGACTGATGACAATGTAGAAGTGGGACAACCATTGATCAAAATAGATTTAGATTATATTCAAGCGCATGCACCAAGTATTATTACGCCTATTGTAATTACAAACTTAACAAACCAAACGTTAACTATAGAATCTGCACAACCTGTTACAGTTGGACAAACTATTATAACGGTTAATGATAATGCGTAACTATCTTTTAAATATGTAAAAAATATTAATATAGATAAAAGGGAGTGGGACAGAAATCTGATTTTGAAAAAATGATTTCGTCGTCCCACCCCGGCAAGGATGACTAGCGTTGAAAAAAGCTCGGTTTGAAGCGTATTTTCAATGCAGTCAGCTACTGCCAATATTAAAAGAGGTTGGAACTAATCAATACTGTCTCAACCTCTTTTAATTTATCATTGGTTATCTTTCTAAAAATGCTGTGCTTAGTTTATTAGATGAGAATATAGACAACGAATTATAATTTGTAAATGGTGTGTAGAAAAACTATGAGCGGAATTAATGTGTATTTATAGTTACGATGTTATGGTAGGTACAAATTGTATACTGACAGTAAAAAATATTTATTAAATAGAAGAAAACTATAATAAGTTAGACGTTTGCTTAATGAAATTGAACTGTAATGTGATTTAAATAAAGGTAAAATGTAAGATTAATCAAGCTTTGATGATAGAGGTGTTAAAGGTGTCTATAACTAGAGGAATAAATCATATTGGTTTGACAGTACCTAATATTGATGATGCGACACGTTTTTTTACTGATGCGTTAGAAGGACAAATCGCATATGATAGCCAAACAAAATTAGAACCACCAAGAGATGGAAGTTTTGTGGAATATGTGCTTGGGTTAACACCGGGGGCTCAAATTGTCAAAAAACGTATGATGGTTTTTGGTAATGGACCTAATATTGAAATGTTCGAGTTTGAAAATGCGCAACAGCAACCAGCACAGCAATTACAAGATATCGGTTTTACGCATATTTCATTTTATGTTGATAATTTTGAAGCTGCATTGCAACGTGTAAAAAAAGCGGGAGGACAGCCTATTTCTGAACCTCATAGCAATACTAAATACGAAGACACAGCAGATAATCAAACTGTGTACATTAAAACTCCATGGGGGAGTTTGATAGAATTACAAACAGTGCCTCATGGATATTATTACCCGGGTAATAGTGAACGTGCTGTGTTTATTCCAAAGTCGCAAAAGACTTATGACTAAAGTGAGATGTCATAACTTATTTTGAAAAAATCCGCTGCGCTGAAAGCATATGTGAGTTGTACCGTAAGTCATGAATGTTTCACAAAATATAGCTGACAAAAGAAGGTGTAAGAAATGACGATAAATTTAAATTCAGTTACAGCATTTTATCAATTTATAAATAACCATGAAATTGCTGTAGTTCATGTAATGAGAGACAATTGTAGTGTTTGTCATGCAGTGCTACCTCAAATAGAAGGTGTAGTTAGTGAATATCCCAATGTCGCTTTTGGTATCATTAATCAAAGTGAAGTTGAAGCTATAGCAGGAGAACTTACAATATTTACAGTACCTGTAGATTTGATTTTTTTAAATGGCAAAGAAATGCATCGTCAAGGCAGGTTTATTGATATGCAACAATTTGAAAAGCAATTATCTTTAATGTATAACAGTTTAGAGCATTAGAGAAAGTGTTATAATCATTTTATTTTTTTACAAAATTCAAACTATGTGTATATAGTGTAGGGACTAGGACAAAATAGATTCGTCCTAGTCTCTTTTCATATTGGCAGTAGGTGAATGCATTGAAAATGCGCTTCAAATCAAGCTTTTTACAATACTAGTCATCCTTGCCGGGGTGGGACAACGAAATCTTTTTTTCAAAATCAGATTTCTGTCCCACTCCCTTTGCGACTACAGGTCATCACTAAAATAAATATAATGTTTCACAATTGAATTGTATCATGTATGATATAAGTATTATCAAATAGAATATGGGGGTTAACGATGAAAATAGAACGTATAACACCAGACGAAGCTATTAACTTATATCATTGTATGAAGAAAATAGATCAAGAATCACAATACATGTTGTACTTGCCAGATGAAAGAACTTTCGAATCTCCGAATCTATATCAAGATTTAGCAGAAAATTACTATATCGGTGTAAAGCAAAATGATAATACTATTGTTGGTTATTTATCTGTTCATATTAGTGAAATTAAAAAAATCAAACATATTGGTTATATACATACAGGACTAATGGAAGATTTTCATCAACAAGGATTTGCCACAAAAATGTTTAATGAAAGTATACAATGGGCTATGTCCCGAGGATTAAGACGTTTAGAATTAACGGTTATTACTTATAATAGCCCAGCTATCAATTTTTATGAAAAAATTGGATTTAAAATTGAAGGTATAAAACGTGAATCAGTTTATATGGATGGTTTGTATCATGATGAATTATATATGGCAAAACTGTTAGAAGGGCAAATGAGTGAAGTGATAGAGAGTATTTAGTAACGTTAAAGGGGTTTGACTAATATTTGATCGCAAAATTAGTTAAAATAAAGGTAATAGTTTGTATGGAGGTTTATGTATGATAAAAAAATTAATAGCTATTACTAGTGCAACATTTTTAGCATCTTACGGTTACGCTAAAATACTAGAGAAAAGGAGTTATTCTAGTTTTTTATATGAAATGATGTTTCGTATAACGAATATGAAACGTACTTTTATGACAGTAGAAGCGGCTCAACAAGCTTTAAAGCAAGTTGAAAATACGACAAAAGCACCTTATAAAGGGACAAGCTATGATTTTAATAATGAAGTTTTAATTGAACAAGTTCATGGTTCGACGGTATATGTGATTAATCAACAACAATCACGTCAGCAACCCGTTATACTATATTTACATGGTGGTGCATGGTTCCAAAATCCATTAAAGCAACATTTTGAATATATAGATTTATTAGCATCGACAATGGATGCTAAAGTCATTATGCCGATATATCCTAAGGTACCTCATGGGACTTACCAAGATACTTTTGACTTATTGGAGGCACTATATAGTAAGATGTTGCATCAAGTAGAACATTCACATCAACTAACGATAATGGGTGATTCGGCTGGTGGCCAACTTACGCTATCGTTTGCGCAATATTTGAAACAATTGCAATTACCGCAACCAAGCAATTTAGTATTATTATCACCAGTGTTGGATGCAACATTTAGTAATCCACAAGCAAGATTATATGAACATATAGATCCTATGTTAGGTATTGATGGCAGTAAATTTTTCTTAAAATTATGGGCTGACTCTTTACCACTCAGCAATTGGAAAGTATCTCCGATTAATGGCGATTTAGCAGATTTAGGTCATATTACAATATCAATAGGAACTAAAGAAACACTGTACCCGGATGCAGTCAAATTGTCCAATATGTTAAATGAACAAAATATTACGCATGACTTTTTACCTGGTTATAAGTTATTCCATATTCATCAAATATTCCCTATACCAGAACGACAACAACTATTAGTAAAATTAAAAAATATTATTAGTAAACATTAAGATTAAACTACTTAATGAGCTAGTATGGATATATGATTAAGAGAATTAAGACATATAGAAAAACAAGGATTCAGTGAACTTACTAATGTTCAACTGAATCCTTATTTTTCTTAGCTGTCAGGCTGTTTTTTTAATGATAGTATAACTATCAAAATTAAAATTAACAACATACCAACAAGCTGGAATGGCAAAAATTGAATTTTTAACCATAAAACACTGGCAACTACTGCTACCACTGGTTCGATAGTACCGTATAGCGTAGTTTCTTTGGCAGATAAATATTGCAAACTATTGATGAAAAAGAAAAAAGCAATAGTTGTTCCAGCAATAATACCGAATAGTAAGTAGTTTATCGTAGCAAAATTTAAACTCTCATAGTTGAAATGCCAAATAGGTGTTTGAAAATTCATGAGTATACCTGACAGCATCATAGCCCAACCCACAACTAAAATGGGAGAAAAACTATTAAGCAGTCTAGGTGCATATATTGTATAAAAGGCAAGCGATAATCCTGAAATTATACCCCATATAAGACTTGGTGGGGCCACAACGATTTGGCTAATAGATCCATTCGTTAACAATAAAAATGTACCGGTTAAAGTTAATACTATGGCAATAATATCAAACAGTTGCAAAACTTCTTTTTTGCGTATTACATACCAAATAATCACGTAGACTGGCGCGATATATTGTAATAACGTTGCAACGGCAGCATTACCATAATTGATGGAAGCCATATATGAATATTGAACCAACAACATGCCCAATATTGAAAATAACATCAATGCAAGTAAGGTTGATTTGTTTTTGAAAATAGCAAATAGTGAGTGACGTCTATACATAAGCTTATATAACGACAATAATAGAATTCCACTAATGGTTAGTCTAGCCGTGACGTACCAGTTCATATTAATACCATGATGACGAAAAAGTTCATCAGATACAGTACCTCCGAGCCCCCAAAATGTTGCACCAATAATAGCAAAACAAATGCCAAGAAATCGTTTAGTAAAAAAATATGACATCATTTATCTCCAATCATGTAAGTTAATTATATTATAAGCAGATATTTTTTGATAAAATACTTAAAAATGAGTCGAAAATAGCAAAATATTGAGGTGAGGTCATGCCGGAGCCAATCATTATAAATGAACAACAAGAAGAATTAATACACTATCCAGATAAGCAATGGAAACATGTCATACTGCATAATGTGATGACAGATATTATGTTTGGTTATATACCTTTACATTGGCATCACGCATTACAATTTATGTATGTCATAAAAGGTGAATTGATAGTACACATTAGTGGAAGTAAGCATTATTTGAATGCAGGAGACGGGATATTTATTAATTCTAATATTATCCATGAAATAGCTGAACAACAACCATATACTGAATATTACTGTTGGAATGTGGAGTTACCTCACATAAGTCAATATGTAGAATTTGAATATGTAGATTATATTTTGCAACATACCCAGCACATACCATATATTGTACTTCGTCAAAGTGAAACTAAATATGAAGATATACTTAGTTTTATTAAAAATGCAGGTCAAACGTATGATCAACAGTCTACACATTATCAACTAACGATATTAAACTACTATTATAATTGCTTAAAATGGTTATACGATTACATGGGTCAACATGTGAATCAACAGCGTTATCAATTTGATTATCGTATAAAACACTTGATAACATTGATGCAACAAAATTATCATCATAAGATAACATTAACTGATTTAAGTGAGCACATACATATGAGCAAAGCAGAGACCATCAAGCTCTTCAAAAAATATGTAGGTTACACACCATTTAGCTATTTATTAAACTATCGTTTAGAAAAAAGTAAAGAACAGTTGTTATTAGCAACATACTCTGTGACAGAAGTTGCCATGAATTGTGGTTTTGCCACAACTAGTTATTTTATTAAAGCATTTAAAGCGCACTATCAAGAAACACCAAAGCAGTTTCAACTGCGACAATTAAATTTAAGGTGAGACTGCGCAACAACGCAATAATTTTATAGTTATAATATATTAAAAGGTGACTGTCGTTAAGACGCAAACTATAGCGTCTCAAAAACAGTCACCTATTTTGTGTCTTAATGTGCTGATAAATAGCGTGGAATAAATTCTGTATATAAATTAATGAAAGTTAAATATTTTTCTTTGTCCACATGCTCATCTACTTGATGTGCTTGAGTTATTAAACCTGGTCCATACATAATAAATGGGAAGTTTTCATCTTTACCTACTAATAAATCAGAAGCATCAGTAACGCCAGGAGAAGCTAATGTTTCTAAATCAGTATTTAAATACGTTTGGCCCAGTTCATATGCTAAGTTCACTAACTTATTGTCACCTGTAGTATAAACAGGAGGTCTAGACATATAAGTATCAATTGTAATGTCTGTTTGAGTTGTTTCGATTTGTTTTAGAATATCATTGAAATAGGATATAAATTGCTTGTTATCATGTTCAGGTATCGTCCTAATATTAAATTCAGTTTCAGCGTATTCAGGTATAGAATTTACTTGAGTACCACCACTGAATAATGTGGCATTCATTAAGGGTTTACCTAATAAATCATTAGTTTGGTTAAATTGTGAAAACTGTTCTTCTGCTTTATAGATGAATGCTACTAATGGAGAAATGGCATTGAAGCCCCAATCAGGCATAGAACTATGTGACGCTTTGCCGTTAGAGCTGACACGAATATCCATAGAGCCTTTATGTGCGTAAATAATACGATCTTCGGAAGGCTCAGCAATTAATAGTGCCTCAACATCATCCATATAACCTTTTGAGTGAAATGCTTTCGCACCTTCACCTATTATTTCTTCTCCAGCAGTAGCGAGTAAACGGAGTGTACCTTGGGTTAATAAACCTTGTTCATGAATATCTATCATACTAATTACTAAAGCAGCTAAACCAGATTTCATGTCAGCAGAGCCACGACCGTATAATTTCCCATCAACTTCAGTAAGTTTAAAAGGATCATACGTCCATTTCTCTTCATTACCAGCTGACACGACATCCATATGACCAGAAACACCTAAGACAGGACTACCTGAACCAATTTCAGCTACAAGATTCGCACGCGTGTCATTTATTTTAATAATTTCAGATTTTATACCATAACGAGAAAACAGTTGATGTAAGTAGTTACATACTTCCAGCTCATTGTCATTTACGGATTTAATTTCTACTAAATCTCTCAAAATTTGAACTTTTTCATTTTCACTAAATTTACTCATATAAAAATCCCCTTTGTTTTATAAAATTTAACCTTTGATTACTAGTATATAGAAAAATAATCATAAATATAAAATAAAAGGAATCGTTCAATACTTTGTATATTATGAACTGGAATGTTTATATCATATTTTAAGCAGGCTGACTGAATGACGCCGTTGTATTTTGTTGAATATTAGTTTTTACTTCATTTGGTAATTCAATAGTCGAAGGCAAAGCATTTAATTTAACACTAGTCTTCTTAGTTGCACTTTCATTGTAATCGATGTTTTCAATATTTTTTGTGTTATCCGCATCCAAAACAGAACCTCGCATATCATTTCCTTGGACACTGCCGACTAAAATCATAATCAAATAACCACCACAAACAATTAGAATTGCACCAAGATAAATTGCAACAGCTAACTTTACAGATTTATTCATGTTTACCTCCAAAATAAGTATATGATATGTTTCAACTTAAAGGTAACACGTGAACTTTAATTGATTGTAAAAATCTAGTAAAAATTATATTTCTTGAAGTAAATTTTTATTGCTTTATATTTTACCTTCTAAAAATTAAAAAAATATTTTCATTTTTTTGAATGATTATTAAAGTCGTATTAAATTAGTGTTGATAAGATATTAAATGGAATTGTAAATTTAACTTTACAATTTATTTACTTGTAATTTATACGATTAAAACTAGCTAAATAACTGCATGGTAGCATAGCGTTAATAGATGGTAGAAATTAATTATTTACGATTTAAATATTTCACGAAGTCGTTTATACCGTCGGCAATTAATTTTTCACCTTAAAATAAAAGCAATACAATTACTGTGTTTAACGAAGAGAGGGACTAAGTTTGTTACTTATCATCATTTGCGTTGGCTTAATATTATGGTTAGGAATTGTAGAAAAAAAGAAACATTCCTTGCGATTATCCAAAATCCCGGTTCGAATTAATATTAATGGTATTAGGGGGAAATCCACTATTACAAGATTAATTTATGGAACATTACGTGAAGATCAATATCGAGTCATTGGTAAAACTACTGGCACAGATGCACGTATGCTGTATTGGTTTACACCAAGAGAATATCCGGTATATAGAAAGCCACAAGGGGCTAATATAGGTGAGCAACGTGATATTATTCGCAAAGTAGTAAAACAAAAAGCGAACGCACTCGTAAATGAATGTATGGCGGTTAACCCAGACTATCAAATCACATTCCAAAGGGATTTGGTAAAAGCCAATATTGGAGTTATTGTGAATGTGATGGAAGACCATATGGATGTGTTAGGGCCTACATTAAAGGAAGTTGCTGAGGCATTTACAGCAACCATACCGTATAAAGGACATCTTGTTGTCATGAAAGATGACTATACGGAATATTTCGCCAAAGTTGCGAAACGACGTAAAACGAAACTTATTGTTGTAGATAAAGATGAAGTACCTGAATCATTTTTAAGAGAGTTTGATTATTTAGTTTTCCCTGATAATGTTGCGATTGCTATGGGAGTTGCAGAGGCATTAGGTATAGATAGAAATGTAGCACTACAAGGTATGTTAGATGCACCGCCAGATTCTGGAGCAGTTGAAGTGAAATATTTCAATGCAAATCAAACAACTAATGTCTATGTTAACGCTTTTGCAGCCAACGAACCACAATCAACTAAAGCTATTTTAAATAAAATTGAATCTTATAACTATCCATATAGTAAACGGATTATTATTTTGAATTGTCGTGCGGATAGGGTGGATAGAACAAAAGCATTTGCTGAAAATTTTATCGAAGATGTGCCATTTGATACGTTGATTTGTACAGGTAAAAGTACGCAAATGGTTACTGATGTGATGCGACAATATCCAGAAAAAAATTATTTGAATTTTGAAGGTAGTGACTTTAAAGAAATAGAACAAGCGTTATATCAAGAATGTGAAAATGCGTTAGTGTTCTGTGTGGGTAATATTCATGGCCCAGGTAAAAAAATAGCAGAATTCATAGAAGGGATAAAATAATATGATAGGTTCAGAGTTATACTTTTCATTGTTTGTAGGCATCGTCTTAAGTCTACTATTTGCAGAAAAATTTGGTATTAGTCCAGCGGGCTTAGTTGTTCCTGGTTATCTAGCGTTAATTTTCGATCAACCGATAATGTTATTATCAGTATTAATTATCAGTTGTATTACATATTTTATAGTCAATCATGGAATTAGTAGGGTGGTTATTTTATACGGCCGTAGGAAGTTTGCGGCAATGATTTTAACTGGTATGGTACTGAAATTTATATTTGACTTGATGTACCCCATAACCCCCTTTGAGATGGTTGAAATGTCCGGCATAGGGGTGGTAATTCCTGGCATTATTGCGAATACAATTCAAAAGCAAGGTGCAATTATCACATTATCTACATGTATGTTACTGACATGTATTACATATGTCATCCTATTCTTTTACAGCTTTATCAACTAGTTAGGAGCATGGAATATGAAGAAATCAAAACGATTTACAATAGATGAACGTGTTCTGAAATGGACGAAGCGGCATAAAAAATATAATTTGATGTACACTTCAATTATTTTGATTATTGCTGTAGTGTTATTGATATTTGCTATGAAAGCACAAAAAATTACACCAGTAGAAGTAATGGCTAAACCTAATAATGAATTAAGGATGACTTATCTAGGAAATATCAATATGAATGACCATATCAGAAAAAATAATCTAAATGACACATTTGGTGCAGTTAAAGATATCTTGAAAGGAAGTGATTATTCAACAACTAGTTTACATTTGTCCCAATTTTCAGATGATCAAAAAGTGAATATGCAAGAAAATATTGATAATATCATGTATTTGAAATCATTGAATATGAAAAGTGTTAATTTGATAAATGAAACATTAGATAACGTGCAAGCACGAGATTTACAAAGAGCAGTTGAAGCACAGACAGGATATAACTTCTTAACAGGGAATGGTTCTAATCCAATCAATAGTAAAACAGTACAACAAGATATTAAAGGTAAAAAGGTAGCTAATGTCTCCTTTACTGATATTGAGTCAGATTACAGTGATACATTAAAAAATACAACATCAATTAGTTTAGAACCAAGCATATTTATACCGTTAATCAAGAAATTAAAAGAACAAAATGATTATGTTGTAGTTAATGTTGACTGGGGGATACCAGATGAAAGACATGTAACAACACGCCAACAAAAATATGCGCACGCGTTAGCAGATGCTGGTGCAGATGTTATTATCGGCCATAATACAGTAGTACAAGAAATTGAAAAATATAAAGATACTGATATCTTCTACAGTTTAGGTAACGTAACATCTGAAAACTTCCTTTCAAAAAACCAACAAGGATTAGCAGTACAACAAAATTGGAATGGTAAAACATCAGACTTTAAAGTAACCCCATTACGTTCGAAAGCTGGAAAAGTTTCTAAAGCAAATCCAAATAAGGTAGAAGAAAAGAAATTATTAAACACACTTGAAAGTGACACTATTAATCTTAAAAAAGAGAAAGGAGGCTACCATTATGAACCTAAAAAATAATTGGTTAAGTATTACGGTAATTTCAATCATTTTAGTTATTTTCTTGATGATTGTGTTTGCAAATGCCAATGAAGGTTTAGATAAATATGAACAAAACGAACTAGAAGCTAAACACCATCAATATTTATCTAAAGGGGCAAGCTAATATGAGTATATACAATAAGAAAACACTCATCGTCATATTGATTTTAACTATGCTTATATCGATACTCTTTTTTATGATTACCAAAAAAGATAATTATGATAAAGATGAATTATATGAAAATAAAATTGCAGATCATAACCAAACAAATGCGAATAAGAAGTATGGTGTAGCGTCAAACAATCCTATTGCTACCAAAGTGGGTAATAAAATTATTGAAGATGGAGGTAACGCAGTTGATGCATCAATAGGTGTTTCATATGCATTGGCGGTGACTGAGCCTCACTCTTCTGGTTTAGGTGGCGGTGGTGCCATGTTGTATTATGATGGACAAGAAAATGTACCACCTAAACAGTGGCAATATAAAGATATCTCTTCTTTTAAATATAAAAAAGGGGATAAAATTGGTACGCCAGGATTTGTAGATGGCATGCATACAGTACATAAAGATGCTGGGAAAATGTCTGAAAAAGATATTTTAAATCATGTTATTCCATTAGCCGAAGAAGGTTTTGAAGTAGATTCAGAATTAGAACGAAGTTTGAAACTTTATGGTTCTGATGTTGATAGAGATTCTCCTTTCTTTGATGATGAAAAAACAAAACGCGAAGGTGATGTCATCAAACAACCGGAGTTAGCTAAAACCTTAAAAGGTATTCGCGACAATGGCCCAGAATATTTTTATGATGAAATTGGTGATAAAATATCCAGTCAATTAGATGATAAATTAACAGAAAAAGATTTTGAAAGTTATAAAACTGAAAAGAAAGAACCGGTGAGTACGACGTACTTAAATCATAAAATATACTCTGCCTCTAACCCATTAGGTGGGACATTAATGTTACAAGGTTTAAAAGTGGATGAAGCAACTGGTAATGCTACAACACCCGAAAATCGTACCGATTATATTACAGGTATTTTAAAATCACGTGCTTTAATGTATCGCAATAGAGACATTGTGAATGGACAAGATCAAGATTATGATGAATATTTATCACAAGATTACTTACTTGGTAAATTAAATGAGTTGAATATGAATACTAGTATGGGTAGTGACTTCAATACAAATAATATAGATAACACGAGTACAACTCATTTTGTTGTAGTAGATAAGCAAGGTAAAATGACTAGTACAACAAACACACTATCTAGTTTCTTTGGCTCAGGTAAATATATGAAACAAGGTTTCTATATGAATAATTCATTGTCTAACTTCTCTAACAACCCGAATAGTCCTAACTTCCATGGTAAGCATAAGATTCCACGGTCATACACAGCACCTTCTATCGTGGTGGGATCCGATTATTATATGGGTATAGGAACACCTGGTGGTAACAAAATACCTACAACGCTTAATGAAGTGTTGGTTGATTACTTAAGAGGTGATGGGACTTTACAAGAATCTATCGATAAACCGAGATTTTATAATGATGGATCTACTGTATTTTATGAAAATGCTATGAGTGATGAAGATATTAATGTCTTCAAAAGTCTTGGATATAGTGTAGAAGAAAAGCGTAATGATCCAAACTTTGGCAGTGTACAAGGTGTCATTTACAATAAAAATGATAAGACTGTTGAAATAGGACAAGACGTAGGTAACAGATAATATAGACTTTAATGACTTCTGTCGTACAAACCGAATGGTTAGTGCGATAGAAGTTTTTTATTTGAACAACTTTTATTTTAATAAATATCGGGAATAGTATAACGTATATTTAGTTAATCGAGATGTTGACATATAAGGTGAGTCAATTATTCAATTACAAGTGAAACCAGTATCTATGCTTTAATAATAGTAAATAGTTACCATTTAAATAGGTTTAAATTAAATGGATATAACTAGCAAAGAAAAATGATAATTGGTATGATGATGATAATCACAAGCCTAACACAACTTAAATTTCTTTGAGTCACTTGAACAAAATAACTGTCTAGGTAGGACATGGAAGGTATATATGGAGTTAAAATACAAGTAGCTTTCGGTATACATGTTTGATAGTTTACTTAAATGAATTATTACAGAGGAGGAAATACATATGATATATGCGGGTATATTAGCAGGTGGCGTCGGATCCAGAATGGGGAATGTTCCGTTACCAAAACAATTTTTAGATTTAGATGGGAAGCCAATCATTGTGCATACAGTAGAAAAATTTTTATTAACGAGTGAGTTCGATAAAATATACATTGCTACGCCTCAAAAATGGATTTCACATACACGAGATACATTACGTAAATTTCATATTACAGATGAGCGTGTAGAAGTGGTACAAGGTGGTTCTGATCGAAATGAAACCATTATGAGTATAATTAATGTTATAGAACAAGACCATAAAATTACAGACGAAGATGTAATTGTTACTCATGATGCAGTGCGTCCATTTTTAACAAGACGTATTATTAAAGAAAATATTGATAATGTTATTAAATATGGCGCAGTAGATACAGTTATAACAGCAACAGATACTATCATCACATCTGAAGGTGGACAGGTAATTGATGAAATCCCTGTTCGAGATAAGATGTATCAAGGGCAAACGCCACAATCTTTCAATATAAATTTATTACGTGATAGTTATAATGAGCTAAGTGCAGATGAGAAAAAAATTCTCACAGACGCTTGCAAAATATTAGTTGTGTCTAACAAAAAAGTAAACCTAGTATTAGGAGAATTATACAACATTAAAATAACAACACCTTATGATCTTAAAGTAGCAAACTCTATCATTAAGGGTGGGATGATATATGATTAATCAAGTGTATCAATTAGTGGCACCACGACAAATTGAAGTTACTTATAATAATGAGGATATAACACGTGACAAAGTTATTGTACGTCCGTTATATTTATCAATTTGTGCAGCAGATCAACGCTATTATACAGGTAGTAGAAATCAAACTGTGCTAGAAAAAAAACTACCTATGTCTTTAATTCATGAAGGTGTAGGCGAAGTTGTTTATGATAGTAAAGGCGAGTATAAAATTGGGACTAAAGTTATAATGGTGCCAAATATGCCTGTCGAAGAAGATGAAGTCATTGCGGAAAACTATTTGCCAAGTAGTAAGTTTAGATCGAGTGGTTATGATGGTTTTATGCAGGATTATGTCTTTTTAGACCACGATCGTGTTGTTGCAGTGGAAGATGATATTGATTTAAGTACGATTGCTTACTCTGAACTCGTTTCAGTAAGTTGGCATGCGATTCAACGTTTTGAACGAAAATCAATAAAAAATAAAAATAGCTTTGGTATATGGGGTGATGGTAATTTAGGCTATATAACTGCCATCTTATTACATAAATTATACCCAGAAGCGAAAATCTATGTATTTGGTAAAACTGATTTTAAGCTGAGCCATTTTTCATTTGTGGAGCAAGTATATCATATTCATAATGTGCCAGAAGATGTAACTTTTGATCATGGCTTCGAGTGTGTAGGTGGTAAAGGAAGTCAATCTGCCATTGATCAAATAATTGATTTAATTTCACCTGAAGGCAGTATTGCGCTTTTGGGTGTCAGTGAATATCCAGTTGAAATTAATACCCGACTTGTACTCGAAAAGGGTATTACAATGATTGGAAGTAGTAGAAGCGGTGCACAAGATTTTCAAGATGTCGCGAACTTTTATAAAGCACATCCAGATGTAGTAGATAAATTATCGCTGCTTAAAGGAAATGAATTTGAAGTTAAAACGATAAATGATGCAGTTAATGCTTTTGAACAGGATTTATCAACATCATGGGGGAAAACTGTTATAAAATGGACGATGTAATATTGAAATATTGCAAAGTAACGCACACGACCATGCAATTGCATAAGAAAGGATTTTAAAATTGAGTAAATCGAAGATAATCATTGACGATATATATTGGGAGCGTATTCAGCTTTTTATTGAAGGACATGTAGAAAATGCTACACAAGAGCTAAATAAACGTAATTTTATCCTAAGAAATTTAACAGAAACCAAAGTGTTGCCTGCAAATAATGTAGAGATTAGCGGAAAAACATTTAAAGCACGTTTTAATGTTGCTATATTGAATGATGGCAACTATTTATCATCTGGGCAATATTTGCTTGTGTACCGTGGAGAATATGATTATATAGCTAACATTAATCATAAGCTTCTAGATCCTACTCAGTATGAATTAGATGAAACAGACATCGAAAAATATGAAGAGTTAGAAACGAAAAATGGCAAAAATAACTTTTTACTAGAATATTTCAAACATGTGTTTAAAAGAGGTGGTAATTCTAAAAAAACAACCTATACGGTAACACCTATGATTTCTAGTGAAGTAAATGAATTTGTTATTGATATTTCATTTAAGGCGCCTCAACCAAAAGAGAGTTTAATACAACAAAAAATAAAAGAGTATCGTTTGAAGTACAACAAAATATCATTTAATATACGTAATTTTATATTTAAAACCATATTTGGAGTTTCTAAATTTTTCCATTTGAGAAAAGGAAACACTGTACTTTTCACTTCAGATTCACGTGCTGAAATGTCTGGTAATTTTGAATATGTATACAATGAAATGTTACGACAAAATTTAGATAAAACGTATAATATACATGCGTTGTTTAAATCTAATATTTCTGCACGTCGTGATTTTATTGATAAATTTAAGTTCCCATATTTGTTAGGTAAAGCTGACTACATATTTGTTGATGATTTCCATCCGTTATTATATACAGTGAAATTTAGAAAGAGCCAAGAAATTATTCAAGTATGGCATGCAGTCGGTGCATTTAAAACAGTTGGCTATAGTCGTACTGGTAAAAAAGGTGGTCCATTCTTTAATTCTGTGAATCACCGTAACTACACTAAAGCATTTGTTTCTTCTGAAACAGATATTCCATTTTATGGCGAAGCTTTTGGTATTAAAGAACAAAATATTATACCTACAGGTGTTCCTAGAACAGATATTTTATTTGATAAAACATACGAACAACAAATTGTAGCTGAAATGGAAGAAACATTACCAATAATAGAAGGCAAAAAGGTAATTTTATTTGCGCCAACGTTTAGAGGGAATGGACATCATACTGCGCATTATCCATTCTTTAAAATCGACTTTGCACGATTTGCACGTTATTGTAAAGAGAATAATGCAGTTGTATTATTCAAAATGCATCCATTTGTTAAAAATAAGTTAACAATTCCTAGAGAGTATCAAGAGTATTTTATAGATGTTTCAGACTTCCGAGAAGTAAATGATATACTATTTGTTACAGACATACTGATAAGTGACTATTCTTCATTAGTTTATGAGTTTGCAGTGTTCAAACGACCAATGCTATTTTATGCATTTGATCTTGAAGACTATATAACTTCTAGAGACTTTTATGAACCGTATGAAACTTTTGTTCCAGGAAAAATTGTGGAATCATTTGACGATTTAATCGTCGCGCTTGATAACGAAGATTTTGAACAAGAAAAAGTACCAAAATTCTTAGATAAACACTTTAAATATCAAGATGGCCGTTCTAGTGAACGCTTAGTTCGTAACTTATTTGGCAGTTAGTAGACGGTGTTTTTATAATATAAACTGAGGATAACAATAGTATACACCAGTAAGCGATGTATTATATTATTGTGTATCTTCAGTTTTTTAAATTAGGGGTGACTTTGTAACATGAAATTTTCAATAATAGTACCGACATATAATTCAGAAGCATACATTAAAGAATTAATGAATAGTTTGGTTAAACAAACATTAAATAAACAAGATTTTGAAGTTATTGTAGTAGATGATTGTTCGACAGATAATACACTTAAACTCGTCGAGTCTTACAAAAAGAAATTGAATTTAATAGTCGATCAACTAGATCAAAACTCTGGTGGACCAGGAAAACCGAGAAATACAGCGTTTGATTTAGCTCAAGGGGAATACGTCTTCTTTGTAGATTCAGATGATTATATCCACAAAGATACATTATTGGATGTGTCAAAATTTGTAAATCAAAATAATGCGGACGTTGTCTTAGTTCGTATGGAAGGCGTTAATGGTAGAGGTGTACCGAAGTCGATGTTCCAAGAAACACGAGACGAAGTTACTTTGCTTGATTCACGTATTATTTATACTTTAAGCCCAACTAAATTCTATCGTACGTCTTTATTGCGTAATAATAACATTTATTTCCCAGAAGAATTAAAGAGTGCTGAAGACCAGTTATTTACAATGAAAGCGTATATCAACGCTCAGAAAATAGCAGTTTTAGCGGACAAATCATATTATTATGCAACGAAAAGAGAAGGTGAACATATGAGTTCAGCATATGTTGCACCTAATGAATTTTACCAAGTGATGTCACTAATTGTTGATGAAATATTACAGCGTAATTTAGAGCACACGAATGAAATTTTAGCTAAATTTATAGATCGACATTTTTCATTTTCACGTACAAAAAACTTTTCGCTCAATATTAAAGCTGAACAGCAACAACAATGGATTGAAGCTTTAGGTGACTTTATTTTAAGAGTGCCGAAAGAAGTAGATGCGTTGGTAAATGCTGCAACCCGTCCATTATTGTATTATGCACGACAAAAAGATTTTGACCATTATCAAATAGTGGAAGAAAGTTATCGCAATGGTCACTATTATAACTTCAAAGCAAACCAAAATTTATTGCAAATACAGTTTGCACAACATGAACCGTTTTTTGATTTTGAAAATGTTACTAAACCGGACATAAAAATGACGCAATTCAACTTTGACGATCAACAATTTTCATTAGAATTAACATTTTTAAAATCAATGATTAATCCAAACCAAATTGCCAATCAGTTACAACTTAAATTGGTATCACGTAATAAAAAGGGAATTGTGTATGTTCCATTAACAGTGAACAATCAAACTAACTTCAAGTTTACAACGCAATTAAATGATGTCGTACCTTATTTATTAAAAGAAAAGGTTTGGGATGCATTTTTAGAAATGCGTATAGGTAATATGACTATTGATAAACGTATAGGGAACAAACGTAATAAATATCCTTATGCAAAAGAAACAAGTACTATCGTGCAACAAAATGGCAAATATTATCGATTTACGCCATATTTTACGAAAGACTTTGATAATTTATCGTTCTATTTAACAGAAAATGAATTAACAAACATGTTAAAAGTAACAACAAAAGGCAAATTAACTGTGACAATCGAACCAATTGAATTCAATTATATATTGAGCACTGGTATGGCTTCATTGTTATATCAAGATAGCTTTGTTACTGGTTATTTATCACAGAAACCAACAAAAAATAGTTGGACGTATGAATTAGCAACTACTGACAAGTTAAAAGCTAGTGTATTGAAAAAAGATTTTGTTATTGCTACACCATCTCTTAAGTTAGAGTTTGATAATTAATATAAAAATTTATGACATAAATATCAGAAAAATAGCACTCAGATGATTTAATTCAAGTCACCTGAGTGCTATTTTGTGTTTAGGAGTTGTGGGCAGTTTTTGTGCACGCTTTCCGCGGGCACTGCCTCAGCCTGTAGTCTTCGGCAAGTGCTATTCCCGCAAGAGTCGTCCCAAAGCCCTGCCAATCTATAAAAAGCGTTTAGGATAACTAATAATTAAGATTTTACTGACAATAAAATAAGAGGCTACAGAAGAAGTTTCCGATCTTGTGGGTAGTTTTTGTACATGCTTTACTCGTACACTGTCTTAGTGTGAAGTCTTCAGTTTCTCCTGTTCCCTCAAGAATCTCGCTAAAATACGTCGGATTCATATGTGATTTTATAATAAAATACTTTTATAAAATTAGGATGTGTATCAAAATCCGACAGATACAAGAACAATGATTCTTTTTACTTGTCCATGAACTTGATGTTCCAGGCTTTTATTTAGTAGGCGCTAATATGAGATATAACAATGCATTTGATTGAAGTGAAAATGTTAACGGTTCATGTACGGAAAATAATTTATACTGTGACTGTGGATGGTTTGATTGATTGATTTGTTTAATTATAAATGTGTCGAGTTGTAAGTTTTGCATTTGTTTTGCTGATGGTAACAAATAATCAATTGAACCAAAAGAATCATTTAACAGTTTGCTAAAAACTGAAAAGTTGTATGAAAATGATGATTAATATTTAGGGCAGTAGATGTTTCGGAATCACTATTAATCAAATCTCCATTATGGACTAACAGTTCATAATTTTGATGTTGTTTACGAAGCAGTCCCATGTTATGAAGACATACATGACAATTCATAAAAGGCGCTAACATTTGGTAAATATGCATTATTGGTAAATAATTTTCATGCACTGTCATTAACATTAATTTATTATGGTTATCACAGTATAACGGGAATCCTAAACCACGTATGCGCGAAGATAAAGATACAATAAAATCTACTAAGTGGGCATGCGTGATTTTAGTAGTTGGTGAGTAATATTGTTGCAACGCATTATAGGTTAAATGAATGAAAATTAATTTATGTGCATGCTCTTCTAAATCATCGAGAAAATAGGCAATAATATTTTTTATGTTAGTTGAGTCTATATTATATATTTTAGCTAACTGTTGCGCTAACATCGTTAAATCCATATTGATAATATAAAAATCCATAGGCAAGGCATTTAAGTGTGCCACTATATGGTTGTGAGTGACGTCAGTGGTTTGAAAGAAATCATCTACTAATAAACCACAGTTAACTGCTGCATATTTCCGTGAAATAAGATTTTTTAAAACTCTAATTTTGTTTAGTGGTAAAAGTTGCGGATTAAAAAGAAGTTGTATAGTGCTTAAGTATTCTCGACATAAACTATCATTTTTAAGTTCTACAAGAAAACTGTCATTCATTTTATTAAACATAAATAGTGAGTTTACCGGTAATAAAAGGCTGCAATTATAACTTTTTAATTGATGTAGCAACTTAATAAAATAAGCTTTATCAATCGTATTAAATATAGAGTGTTCAATATGTTCTATATATAAAATTGGATTTGGGAGGTAAGATAAGTCAAAATAATCAAGCTGAGTATGCGTAAACTTAAGAAATTCATGGAAATTTGCCAATTTTATAATCGTCTGCGGTGGTTTGAAATACATCGTAGGATAATTGTGCTGCAACTCTAAAGTATATGATTTAGGTGTCGTAATATTATACATGTAGTTATGTAGACTTAGACATATTTGATGGCTAATAGGTGAAATAGTCAAGCTATCTTGATCCATATTATTGTGATACTTGTAGTAGTAAAAAAATTTTTTAGGTGGTAACTGAATATATTTTTTAAACTGTTTAGAAAAGGTTGAAACATTGGAAAAACTATAATTTAGTGCTAAATCATGTATATTATGCTGTCCAGTCAATAAATCAATGAGCGCTTGCTTAATTTTTAAACTTGTAATATAAGGTTTAAATTGCATTTGTAAATGTGTGGAAAAAAGTATTGAGATGTAAGACTGTGAAATATAAAAACGTTGGGCTAATATTTTGGCTAATAACGGTTCAGTAATGTGATTATTAATAAATACCAAAATATTTTTCAATAATTTAGAAGTAACATTGCAAACAGGTAAATAAGGTTGTTGTAATTTAATTTGTGCTTCAGCTAGTAATAAAGTTATAACGTCAGATACCATTGATGTGTCGATGGTTTTATCGATAAATTTGGTTTTTAAGTAATAAGTTAACCATTGGTGTAACTTAGTTTTTGACCGAATTAAATTATAGTCTAGATAACTATGGGAGAATAAAGCATCACGTTCAATAAACGATGCTAATGGTATGGATAACGAAAGTAGATAATTTGTCTGTACATGTTGGTAAAGGTCACCGTGATTAATAATTAGACCATGCTTAAAAGTGTGGAGATTGCCATTAATATTGACGATATTAGATTCCGCTAAAGGCAGTAAAACTATAACTTCATTTAAGCATCTACGCATAGGCGCTTTGATGTGATGAAGGATGGTAAGTGTACTTTTCATTAGTAAATACCTCAAATTATAATTTCATTTATATCAAGTGTACCGTTTTAAACAATCTATAGGGAGTGTCTACAAGAAAGATTAATAAAAACATAGTAAATACTAATATTTTTAATCGTTGTAATGGTAAAGGAGAAAATTATTAAAAAAGTGATTAAAATTTTATAGTGTTGCACTAAAAAAAGTGGGGGAATTTTAAAAAGTTAATTAACATAAAAAAGACTTAAAACTACTGCCTGAAGGTAGTTTTAAGTCTGTCCAATCAGTCTGAGTAAGACCATTGTTGAGAATGGTATAACATTGATTATATGAGCAATTGATTTAGGTGCGCTAAAGCAAAGTAAATAATTTAGACTATAATAAACTATAATGTTTGCGCTTACCATCCTCGAGATTATTATATAATTTTTATCGAATATAAACAAGATTAAATATGTTTGAAGATGTACTGGCAAACCGTATAATTTCTTTACTCAATATCTTATTGCGATTAGCGTTCCATGATATAGAGGTGTATTGATTTGCATGCAATAACAACTACAGTTACAAGTGAAAATAGTGTGAGTAAGCCATTAAATTCCGCATGGTTAAATATTTGAATAACAGTCATAGAGCTTAATGATAATAAAAATAAAGATCCACTTGTGTGCATATTAAAATAATCTAATGTAAATAGCGTTAAGACAATAAGTAATAAATAAAACAAGCCGATACTACAAAGGTTTACGATATCCAAGAAAATTTGTTTGCTCATTATCTCCACATCCTCTCTTACTTATTTATAACCACTTTAAAAGCAAAAAAAGCATGAAAAGTGAAGATTTACAAAAGTTTAACAAACTGTGGCTTGTATACATCAAGATTTATTATTTAAGTAATATAAACTGAATTCTAAATCATTGTTCAAATGCTGTTCTAATAATGCTACAGCTTTATCAGTATTTCTATTACGTAAGGCGGCAACTATTTCTGCATGTTCCTCAATTAAGCCAGGTCTACGTTTGTTTATAACAGTTTTACTAAACAAATAAATATAACTTTGTAATTTTTGATAGTTGTTTAAGATAAATTGATTATTAGTAGCTGCCATAATTTTTTTATGAAAAGCATCGTTTGTTTGAATAATTTGTTCTTCTTCTAAGGAATCCATATCAATTTCGGTATAACTTTGTAATTCTAATAAATCTTCTTCGGTATACACTACAGCTGCCTTACGCAAAGCGTAAGATTCTAGCAGTATTCTCATTTCGAAAATTTGACGATACTCTTCTGATGTCGGTATAAAGACATAACCATCTTTAATAAAATATTCTAATTCTAATTGTGTTAATGCTTCTCTTATAGGAGTTCTACTAACATTGTATTTTTTAGCTAACTTAGTCTCTGTTATTTTTTCATTTTGAATTAAATCCCCGTTAATTATGTCATTTCTGATTTTTTGATAAATAGATTGTTCTACGTTTTTCACTACTGTCACCTCACTATACATAGTGTACTATAAAAAAAATTAGAACAAAATGTATACATTTTAATTATTTTGGTATACAATAATATGTAAACGTTTTCAGTGGAGGTAAAAATATGAAAATTGGATTTATTGGTTTAGGAATTATGGGGAAACCTATGGTGAAAAATTTGTTGAAAGCAGGACAAACAGTTTTAGTAAATGATGTAAATAATGAAGCACAACAAGAAATGCAACAATATGGTGCTGTGATAGCAACAACTAAAGAAATAGCACAGCAAGTTGACTGTTTAATTACGTCATTGCCAAATGGGGCTATTGTTAAAGCTGTATTATATAGTGGAGAAAATGCTGTATTAAAGTATGAAGATATTGCAGTAAAACATGTAATTGATACGAGTTCGTTAACGCCCAATGAGTCATTGGAAATAAGTAAAGTGTTAGAAGAAAAAAATGTGAAATATGTTGATGCACCAGTAAGTGGTGGGGAACCATTAGCAATCACTGGAGAACTATCGGTCATGGTAGGTTGTAAAGAAGTAGACTTAGATGTCATCACAAAAATATTAGATCCCGTAGCACAATCTGTTATTAGAGTAGGAGATGTTGGAGCTGGTAGTGTTGTAAAATTAGCGAACCAAATAATCGTTAATATGAACATTTCAGCACTATCAGAAGCAGTGGTGTTAGCGAAAAAATTTGATATCAATTTAGAAGCGATGTACAGCGCTATTAAAGATGGCTTGGCCGGTTCTTCTGTGATGGATGCTAAATTTCCAAAAATGATTGAGCAAAATTATCAAGCTGGTGGCACTTTAAACATTAATCTGAAAGATTTAAAAAATGTAGTGTCTACTGCGGATACAGTTGATTTAACGTTACCGCTAACTAACCAAGTAAAAGAAATTTACAAAGCTGAAGTAATTGCAGGCAATGGTCTTAATGATCACTCTGGAATTATTAAATATTTTGAAAAAATCAACAATATGTAGGTGGAAATATGCTAAATAAAAACTTAATTTTAGAACAAAAACAAGATGAAATAGACAAAGGTTTAGAAAGTTTAACGTATAAAATAATTGTGTTAGATGACGATCCTACTGGTACACAAACTGTGAAAGATTTACCAGTTTATACAGATTGGTCATTAGAATACATTAAAGATGGCTTTCAACAAGCAAATCAAATGTTCTATATTTTGACTAATTCCCGTGCGCTTAATCAAGAAGAAACTACAATTGTGCATAAAGAAATAATGACGAACATTGAACAAATTTCTAAAGAATTAAATCAACCTTTTATAGTTATTAGTAGAGGTGACTCAACGTTACGCGGTCATTTTTATCTTGAACCTAAAGTGCTTAATGATAGCGCAAGTCATGGTTTTGATGGCGTATTTTATATACCAGCATTTTTCGAAGGACAAAGGTATACGTATAACGGAATACATTATTTACAAGAAGATGATGCCTATATTCCGGTAGCCAACAGTGAATTTGCACAAGATACAACATTTGGCTTTAGTGCTGAACGTATGGATGATTTTATAGCAGAAAAAAGTAATGGTGATATCAAGTCAGACGATGTATATCACATTACTTTACAACAATTGCGTAATCGTGAGAGTGAGACGATAATGTCACTTTTCGATGACTTGCAACATTTTGATGCAGTAGTTGTTGATGCATTAAATGATGAAGATTTAGATTTCTTTGTAGCTTGTCTTACTTCTTATTTAAGTACACATAAAAAGCAATTTATGTTCCGTACAGCAGCATCATTTGTAAAAGCAATATGTGAAACACCTGGAGAAATTATAAATTTAAATGATGTCAGTGACAATTCACATGGCGGCATTATTATTGTAGGATCACATGTCAAAAAATCATCGGATCAGTTGAATCATTTAATTGCTCATTCCGATATTCAGACTATTGAATTTGATGTGACAGAAGTAACAAAACCAAGTTTAACTGACTATATAAAATCTATCATTGCACAGGTCGAAAGGTTGATTGCACAAGGTGAAGACGTTGTTGTTTATACGTCTAGAGATGTAATTAAGACAGCTGATTTAACTAATAATTTAAGTATATCGACAAATATTTCTAATTGTTTAGTCGAAATTGTTAGTAATTTAACACTTAAACCTAATTTCATTATCGCAAAAGGCGGTATTACTTCAAGTGATGTTGCCACTAAAGGATTGAATATTAAAAAAGCGACAGTTATTGGCCAAATTACTAAAGGCGTACCAATTTGGCTAACTGGTAGTGAAGCAAAATATGAAAATATGCCATATGTTATTTTCCCAGGAAATGTTGGAGCTACAGAAACATTAACTGAAGTATATCAATTAAATAAATAAAAATGAAAGTTGGGATGTTTATGTTGGGAGAGTTTTGGCCAATTATAGGTGTCGTTATAGGCGTAGCCATATTACTAATATTAATCATGGTCTTTAAATTAAATACGTTTATAGCATTAATTATTACTTCTATGGCAACTGGTATGATTTTAGGGATGCCTATAGATAAAATTGTAGAAACTATTGAAAAAGGGATGGGCGATACATTAGGACATATCGCGATTATTTTTGGATTAGGGTCCATCCTAGGTAAATTATTATCCGATGGTGGCGGTGCTACTCGCATTGCTGACACATTAATTAATACATTTGGTAAAAAATATGTTACTTGGGCAATGATTATTGCATCATTCATTATCGGAATATCTTTATTTTTAGAGGTTGCTTTTGTTCTATTAGTACCATTAGTATTTACACTAGCTAAAAGAATGTCGATTTCTAATTTATCTGTAGGTTTACCTATGGCGACTTCAATCGCTGTAACGCATGGTTTTTTACCACCACATCCTGGACCAGTCGCAATATCTGAAGCACTAAATGCGAATATCGGCCATGTATTAATGTACGGTATCATTATTGGTATTCCATTAGCAATTATCGTTGGTGGTATTTTTCCTAAAATTGCGTATAAATTGGCACCAAGCGCTTTTGCAAAAGAGGGGAATCAAGCCGTTACGGGTGATATTAAGAATATCGATGAATCAGAGATGCCAAGTTTTGGACTAAGTTTGTTAACGGCTCTAAGTCCTGTAGTATTGATGTTATTTGCGACAGTTGTTCAATTGATTACAGGTAATGAAGACGGACACGCTCAAGGTCTAGAAGGATTTATTTATTTTATAGGTTCTTCTACAACGGCGATGTTAATTGCAGTTTTGATCGCTATATATACTATGGGAATCAGACGTAAACAAACAATGAATCAAATAATGGACACTGTCTCAAATGCTATTACTCCAATTGCCATGCTACTGTTAATCATCGGTGGTGGCGGTACATTTAAGCAAATTTTAATCGATGGTGGTGTTGGCGACACTATTTCACAATTATTTCATGACTCACAAATGTCACCCCTTGTATTAGCATGGTTAGCAGCAGCTATTTTACGTGTAGCATTAGGTTCTACTACAGTTGCAGCTATATCATCAGTTGGTATTGTATTACCTTTATTACAAACCGTAGATGTTAATCTCTCATTAGTTGTGCTTGCTATAGGTGCAGGAAGTATTTTTTGTTCACATGTTAATGACGCTGGATTTTGGATGTTTAAAGAGTATTTTGGTTTAAGCATGAAAGAAACATTTTTAACATGGACTTTATTAGAATCTATATTATCTATATTAGGATTAGGATTTATATTAATTGTTAATGTAATTATTTAAATATAAAAGGTAGAATGTATCATTTTATGATTATACATTTTACCTTTTATTTTTTAGTATTAAAATTAATTAAAAAATTGTTTCAACGTTTAACTTTAGTGATAAATAATAAGTACGGATTGTTTTGTAGAGAAAGGGGTATTTTATGTATAAAGTTATTGTTTTTGATGTTTTTGGCACATTATTTGATGTTATGTCAATTAAAGATAAAGTTGGAGAGTTAAACAAAGAACATGCTACAGAAATAACTAATTTATGGCGTAAGACACAATTATATCATGCAACACTACGTCAAGTTATGGAACGTTATACAAGATATGATGAAATTACCAAAAATGCATTACGACATACTTTAGAAGTTTATAATGTACCGTATAATAGAGATGATATTAATGAATTGTTTAATGGTTATCAAAATTTAGAATACTTTAAAGAAGTGCCCAAATCTCTAGCTGAGTTAAATGACAAGCCATTAGATTTAGCTATATTGTCTAATGGAAATGATAATATGTTACGTGCATTAGTGGATAACTCTGAAATCGCTGAATACTTTAATTCAGTTATGAGTGTCGACGAAGTTAAACAATATAAGCCAAGTCCAGCCAGTTATGCATTAGTATTAAATTATTATAAAGTAAAACGTAGTGAAATATTGTTTGTGTCGTCAAATTCGTGGGACGTTACAGGAGCTGAGAACTTTGGTTTTGATACAGCTTGGGTTAATAGACGCAATGACTTATTTGATGATAATGGTGTGAAACCTACAATTGCAGTAAATAATTTGCATGAATTAGTGAAATGGATTGAAATAAATAGGTAGGTAATTTAACTATAAGATGTTTAATGTGAAGCATATATATTATGGAAATCATGGTGAATATGATTTTAACTTTTAGGGTTTAGAAGATGACAGCAATTTTACAAAATTGATGTGCACTTTTGAACCCTTTATTGTTGCAAGCTTGTGATAATTTTTGTAATTAGTGAGCAATTTTTTCGTTTTGTAAACAGAGGTATGATTTATAAAAAAACAATGCTATATTAACCATAAGTAATTCAAGTGAAAGAGGCGTAGTTAAGTTGAAACGAAGGATTAATATATTACTGTCGTTGTTAGGAATAGTATGTTTGTTAGTAGCTGTTTATTTATTGGTACAGCCTTATATAGCTAATTATTTTTATAACAAGGAAGCATCAGATAAAGTAGAACAGTATGATGCTAAGCAACATCAGTCTACTGAGTCTACGAAACAGCAAAATGCATCAACTATGGTAGGATATTTAACTGTACCTGATGCTGATATTAAAGAGCCTGTATATCAAGGGCCGGCAACACCTAAACAGTTAGAAAAAGGCATCAGCTTTGCAGAAGCTGATGAATCATTAGATGATCAAAATATTGCAATAGCAGGTCATACACATACGAATCTTCGACATTATCAATTTACTAATTTAACTGCCTCAAAAATAGGTAGTGATGTGTATTTTAAAGTAGGACAGGACAAGCGTCATTACCAAATAACGAAAATATATGATGTGAAGCCCAGTGATGTTCATGTATTAGAGGAACAAAACAGCAATAAAAAGCAATTAACTCTAATTACTTGTGACAACTATAATTACCAAACAGGCGAATGGGAAGATAGAAAAATATTTATTGCAGAAGCGGTATAGCTCACAATAAAGTTATAAATGAAAAAATAGCGTAGCCATCTTATTTCAATGAAACGTTCGTTGAATATAGATAGCTACGCTTTTTAAGTTAAATTAATGTTTGGGAGTAGCAACAGCAGATACAAAGCGTTGTGTTATTTCTTTTGGACGTGTAATAGCACCGCCGACTACTGTACAGTGCGTACCTAATTCACTTACACGCGCAAACATATCTGGTGTCACAACATTTCCTTCAGCAACCACTTTAGTATTCACATTAGCAATTACTTCTTTTAGAAAGGCAAAATCATTTTCATATAAAACATGACCAGATGTATATGTTGTATAGCCTCTTAACGTTGTGCCAATATAATCGAAACCAAGTTCTTCTGCTTGTTTTGCTTCTTCAACAGTAGAGATGTCAGCCATTATTTCAATGTGTGGTGCTTCTTGACGGATATATGCTACTAATTCTGCTAAGCTTTCTTGTGGTCGAGGTTGATTCGTAGCTTCAAGTGCAATGACTTCACAACCACTTTCAAGTAATTCTTGTACCTCTGTTTTAGTGGCAGTAATAAAAACATTGGAATTATCGTAATCTCTTTTAACAATACCAATGATAGGTAGATCAACTGTTTTTTTAATTTCTAAAATATCTGCTTTGCTGTTTGCTCTAATTCCAACAGCACCACCTTCATAAGCTGCTAATGCCATTTTTGACATAATAAAAGATGAATGTAGTGGCTCATCAGGTAAAGCTTGGCAAGATACGATTAATCCATTAGGTAACATAAAATACACACTCCATAACATTAAATTTTAAGATATAGTGATTTAATTAAAGTAATATCAATATAACATTAGGAAAAAAACAATCAATAGTTATAGTATTAATGAAAAAACTTTTCGTTTATAGTAAAATATGGCTATATTAAAAAGGGGAGACGCACAGATGAAATTTGATAATAGAGTGCAACGCTATAAACATTTATTTACTAAAGCAGATAAAGAAATCGTTAACTATATAAAAAATAATCAATTTGATGATAACTTTTCTACTATTAATTCATTGGCGAATAGTGTAGGCATTTCACCTGCCACCATTACACGTTTTTCCAATAAATTAGACTATGAAAACTTTCAAGATATGAAATTTAATTTGCAACAGGAAATGACTAATCAAGAAATTGAGAATAGCCCGCTCATCCAAAAAATTCATAACTATCATCAAAATACAATTCAACAAACTGGCGAGTTTATTTCAGATATTGATATTCAAAATTTTGTAAATCAAATTATGCGTAGTAGACAAATAATTTTTGCTGGATTAGGGAGTTCAGGATTAACAGCAACTGAATTTTATTATAGAACGATGCGTATGGGCTTAAAAGGGAATGTATCGACAGATTCTCATCAAATGAAAATTGTAGCGTCATTATTAACAGGTTCGGATACGTTTGTCGCTATTTCGAACAGTGGTGAAACTACAGAGTTAATTTCAGCTGCAGGGATTGCACAGCAACAAGGTGCTTTTGTAGTAGCAATTACTAACTATGAAGGTAGTGCACTTACAGCATGTGCAGATTTAGTATTGATTACGACAGACCAATCCAGAAATAATGATACAAGGTTTATTAATACACAAATTGCGACACATTTTTTAATAGATATTGTCAGTTACTTATTATTAGACGATGAGCATTTACATCGAGTCTATCAAAAAACAAAAGATGTTATTTTACATGATAAACCGTAATATATAGGGCTAGAACATTATTAATGTTCTGGCCCTAAGTATTGTATAAACGGAAGTTACGACAATTATTTAATTTAGGTTAGTTGGTTAAAGTGTTATTAAACTACCTGCACCGAGTAATGCAGCATTATTTAACGCATGCGTAGTTTGAATAGGTGCATGTTCATAATTGGCAGGTAAAAAATAAGAGACATAAGGTACAATATATTGCAATAATTGATCACCTTGTGCAGAAATTCCGCCACCAATTAAAATTAACGCAGGATCATAAAGTAATTGAATTTGTGCTACGCCTTCTGCGACGTCTTTACCCCAAGTGTGTAATAAAGCACTTGCTGTTTCATCTCCTTGTTTAGCTTGAAGAAATAACGATTTAACATCTACATCAGTTGAACTATATTGATGAGTAATTTGGGTTTGTAATGCTGAAGTAGCTGCCCATTGTTCATAAGTCGTTTCACTATCAGGACGGTATAGCATATAACCAATTTCATTGGCACGAGAGTTGGCACCTTGATATAAACCTGTTTCTGAAGTGTAAAATGCGCCTCCAATACCTGTGCCTAAAGTTAAACAAAATATTTGTTGTTGTGCATATTGATATGTGTGTAGTTCTCCTAATAGTGCGGCATCAACATCATTGCAGACATAGACAAACGGAGTAATATGACTTAATGCTTGCTTATAGTTTATCCCTGTAAAATTAGCAATCGTGGGACTACTATAAACTACCGTTCCTGTATCGCGATTTATAACGCCAGCGCTAGAGATGCCAACGTAGACTGGATCTAAATGATACAGTTCTTTATATTGTGCTACTATTTGGATGACCTCATCTAAAATAAAATCAGTAATGTTATTAGGCGTTGGGATGCTATTAAAGGTTACTAAATTAGCATTTTCATCAAGTACAGCAGATTTTATTTGTGTACCCCCTACATCTAAAACAATTTTGTACGACATGCGATGACCTCCATTTAGACTATTTGTGAAAAATATTTTCATTAATGTGCTTATTAAACGTATATAATTTTCAGAATTCTATTGCTAAGTTTTATGGTAGCGTTTACAATTCTAGCTGTAAAGTAAAATTTCTAATAGGTAACGTTTAGTTATGTACTTAAAAAATTAAGTTTTGAGCGTAGCTAAAATAGTTAAATAGCGAAAATAATGGAGGTTTATAACATGGAAGATAATTTGAAAGGTTTGTATGCAGCATTATTAGTTCCCTTTGATGAGGATGGTCAGGTAAAAGAAGAGGGATTAAAACAAATAGCACGTAATGCTATAGATAAAGAAGGGTTAGATGGTTTATACGTTAATGGAAGTTCAGGAGAAAACTTTTTAATTAACACTGCACAAAAGAAACAAATTTTTAAAGTAGTCAAAGATGTCATTGGAAATGACGCTAAATTAATCGCACAAGTTGGTGCACTAGATTTAAACGAATCTATAGAATTAGGTCAATACGCAACTGAATTAGGCTACGACGCAATTTCTGCTGTTACGCCGTTCTATTATCCATTTTCTTTTGAAGAAATAAAAGATTATTACTTTGAACTCATTGAAGCAACACAAAATAATTTAATTGTTTACGCTATTCCAGATTTAACTGGAGTTAATATATCAATGACACAATTTGAAGAGTTATTTTCACATGACAAAGTTATTGGTGTAAAGTATACAGCACCTAATTTCTTTTTACTTGAAAGAATCCGTGAACATTTCCCGGATAAATTAATTTTCTCGGGGTTTGACGAAATGTTGGTACAAGCAGCTATTTCGGGAGTTGATGGTGCTATTGGGTCAACGTATAACGTTAATGGTAAGCGTGCACGTGCTATTTTTGAAAATGCGCAACAAGGTGACGTTGCTAAAGCTTATGCTATTCAACATGACACTAATCATATTATTGAAGGCATCTTAGACATGGGGATTTATCCAACGTTAAAAGAAATATTAAAAGCACGTGGTCTAGATTGTGGTTTACCAAAAAAACCATTTAAACCATTTAATGAAAATAATAGAGCACAGTTAGAGACACTTATAGATAAATATAACTTATAATTTTTAACTTAAGGGGTTGATTGTTCATGGAACAAGTGGGGTTTGGGTTTTGGAACTGGGTAGCTATTTTACTCTATCTTTTTATCATGTTGCTAATTGGGGTGTACTTCACTAAACGTGCAGGACAAAATACTGATAGCTTTTTTACTGCCAGTGGTAGGTTACCATCTTGGGCTGTGGGCTTTTCTATTTATGCGACAACTTTAAGTGCAATTACTTTTATGTCAACACCAGAAAAAGCCTTTTTAACAGATTGGTCTTATATAGTTGGAAATATTACTATTGTAGCAATAATACCTTTATTGATCTTTTTCTATGTACCATTTTTCAAGAAATTGAATGTCACGTCAGCTTACGAATATTTAGAAGCGCGTTTTGGACCTAGTATACGAGTGATTGGTTCTTTGTTGTTTATTTTATTCCATTTGGGAAGAGTAGCTATTGTAATTTATTTACCAACTTTAGCGGTTACATCTGTATCGGATTTAAATCCATTTGTTGTAGCTTCACTCGTAGGTATTTTATGTATCTTATATACGTTTTTAGGTGGTTTTGAAGGTGTTGTGTGGAGTGACTTTATTCAAGGTGTCATTTTACTTGGTGGCGCTGTTGTCATTATTATTTTAGGGGTTGTTCATTTACCAAATGGTATGGGGACATTGGTTACAGATGCAATGAACAATAAAAAAATAATTAGCGCTGACAATTGGAAATTCAATACAGCAGCAGCGGCTATACCGATTATATTTTTAGGTAACATTTTTAATAATTTACATCAATATACTGCAAGTCAAGACGTCGTTCAACGTTACCAAGCATCAGACTCGTTGAAAGAAACTTCTAAATCATTGTGGACAAATGGTATATTGGCACTAATATCAGCACCTATATTTTACGGTATGGGAACAATGTTATATTCGTTTTATAATCATAGTAGCGCACTACCTAATGGTTTTAATACGTCGTCTATCGTACCGTATTTTATTTTAACTGAAATGCCTCCTTTTGTTGGTGGATTATTAATTGCAGCAATTTTTGCTGCTGCCCAATCAACGATATCTTCAAGTTTGAACTCGATATCAGCATGTTTTTCTGTAGATATAAAACATCGCTTTTTTGGGAAGGGTAATGAAAAAAGTGAAGTAACGTTTGCACGTTATATCATAATTATTTCAGGCTTATTTGGTTATGCAATGTCTATCTATTTAATTGCTGCTGATTCAAATGATATTTGGGATTTATTCTTACTTATTACTGGATTATTTGGTGTGCCACTAGCTGGTGTATTTGCAGTTGGTATTTTCACTAAACGTACAAACGCATTCGGCGTAATTATTGGTTTAATTTTTGGTGTTATTTTTGCTTATATTTTTAACAATATTGGTGGGGACAATTCACCATTCTTTGTATCTATCATCTCATTTTTAATTGCGTTTACTATTTCATATTTAGCTAGTTTTATTCGACCTAACAAGGGCAAAGATATTACTGGTTTAACTATTTTTGATAGAAATGAAGCCGTTACTTACGTTTCTAAAGTGAAACAAAAAAAGGCAATTGCAGATTATGCAACAAATACTGACTATTCTAAAGAGCAGTAGTGATTATTGTAGTTTCAAACAAATATATTGTATCTATAATATTGACTCATTTAATATTAACTTATTAAATGAGTCTTTTTAGGAGGGAAAAATGTCAACTTTAGTTATTATCGCACATCCAAATATGACACAGTCAAAAGTAAATAAAGCATGGAAATTAGCTTTGCAACAACGTGATGAGGTCACTGTACATGATTTGTATTCGATTTATCCAAATGAAGTTATTGATATTGAAGCGGAGCAACAATTGTTAGAGCAATACGAAACTATTATTTTCCAATTTCCATTGTATTGGTATAGTTATCCGCCTTTATTCAAACAATATTTTGATGAAGTATTAGAGTATGGTTGGGCTTACGGTTCTACTGGGGATAAATTACAAGGAAAACAGTTTGCTGCAGCAGTTTCTGTAGGAAGTGCAGAAGAAGATTATCACGCTGAGGGTGCGGTAGGCTACACTTTAGCACAATTGTTAGCTCCTTTAGATGCGACGAGTCGCTTTGTAGGTGCGAAATTTATAGGGGCACATGCACTGTATGGCACTTTTAATGTTAATGAAGCGCAACTCAATAATAATATCGCAGACTATTTCAGCTTTATAAATCAAATAACGCAACAAGTATAATTATTGTGTGAGTATAAGGTGACAACAGCTTAACTTGTCATCTTATACTTTTCAACAATCGTTAAAATAGCTATAATGAAAGCACATACATAATTGAAAGTTTGAGGGGACAATATGATAAAAGCAATTGCGGTTGATATGGATGGCACTTTTTTAGATACTAACAAAAGTTATGATGTTGCACGTTTTAACAATATTTTTAATCAATTACAGCAAAGAAATGTGAAATTTATTGCTGCTAGTGGGAATCAATATGCTAAATTGATTTCTATTTTTGGACAGAGAGAGATGTTTTTTGTCGCAGAAAATGGAGCAGTTATATACGACGGTGAAGAATTATATGATTATCGTGCATTTAATTTTGATTTTTATCAGGAGTTAATCCATTACTTACATTATGAACGTAGTATGCAAGAACTAATTGTTTGTGGATTAAAGAGTGCCTATATTTTAAAAGATACCAGTGAAACTTTTAAAAAAGTAGCACATTTTTATTATCGTCAATTAGAAGAAATTGATTCTTTTGCTCATTTGCCAAATGATGAATATGTTAAAGTCGCATTGAATATTAATAGAGATACACATCCACAATTAGATCAGGATTTAGCTGTGAAATTTGCAGATGATATTAGTATAGTATCTAGTGGGCACGACAGTATTGATATTATTATCCCAGAAATGACTAAAGGCAATGCACTTAAACGTCTTTTAGCGAAATGGGAATTGACTGCAGATAATCTAATGGCTTTCGGTGATGCAAATAATGATTATGATATGTTAGAACTTGCTGAACATAGCTATGTTATGGAAAATAGTCATGATCAGATGTTATTTGACGTAGCAAACTTTGTTGCACCGTCTAATGATAAACAAGGTGTGTTATCAGTTATTGAAGAAACGGTATTAGCGCCTGAATTGTAATGAGCAATTACCAATTCATTGGTATTAATGCTGACAATATAAGGTGAATAATGCGTGAACTACACTAGTACAATGATAAAATCTATATATAGAAGTGGTATTCGAAATAGTTAACAGTACATTTCGATATTACTTCTATTTTTTTATAAACAGATTACTTTTATCGGAAATATTATTTAGCTTATACTAGAACTTACTTAATAAATCTTTAATTTGAAAGGATGGCACTAAAGTAATGGCAGACATGAATGATAAAATTATTGAAGCATTTCAATTTCGACATGCAACAAAGCGTTTTGATGCAACTAAAAAAAATTAGTGAACAAGATTTTACTACAATTTTAGAAGCAGGTAGATTATCACCAAGTTCTTTAGGATTAGAGCCTTGGAAATTTTTAGTGATTCAAAATGCTGATTTACGAAATAAATTAAGAGATATTAGTTGGGGTGCTCAAGGGCAACTGGACACTGCTAGCCATTTTGTATTAGCGTTAGCACGTAAAAATGTAACGTCTCAATCACCGTATGTTCAACATATCATTCGTAATATTAAGCAATATGCAGAGGAGACAATTCCTGCAGTCGAGAAAAAATATGATGATTTTCAAACAAATTTTCATATCAATGATAATGAACGCTCACTTGTAGATTGGGCAAGTAAGCAAACTTATATTGCATTAGGAAATATGATGACTTCAGCAGCATTATTAGGCATTGATTCTTGTCCTATTGAAGGATTTGATTTAGATGCTGTTACTGAGTTATTAAAATCAGAAAACATTATCGGTGCTGATGATTTTGTGCCTTCATATATGGTAGCTTTTGGTTATAGAGAAACAGAACCTAAAGCAAAAACTAGACAACCACAAGCAGATGTTATCGAGTGGTTTGAATAAAAATGAAGATGGGATACAAATCCCTATTTTCAAATAAGAGGAGACTGGGACAACATTGATTCGTCCTAGTCTCTCACGCATACTATTCCTCTGGGCGTCAACACGTTTCAAATCGATAGAATTTATATTTGGCTATTCAAAAAATAAGAAATTTCGAAAACAAAAGTTAAACAACATCTTTTTATCTTAAAGGCATTTCATATAATTAAAAAACGTCAATTTCTATATCTTCTCAATAGAAATTGACGTTTATTTTTTAGTCAGAGCTATTTATGTCTGGAATTCATTTTAATTTTTATTCAGGGACAGTAGTACGATTGCTATGCACTGTGACACTGAATCCTTCAGGACTGATTGATGTTTCATTTTGTGCATTTGGTTTATAAATATCAATATGATAAAGGCCTAAACTATGATCATTATCGAGTCGCGGTTGGGTTGATTGCCAAACATTGACAGCAATATGATGATGATATTGGTTTGTTGACATGAATAAAGCTTGAGGATAATGAGAAATATGTTGTAAACCTAACTGAGTTATATAAAAATTACGTGCACTTTCTAGGTTTGCTGTTTTTAGATGTAAATGACCTAATTTTGACTGTGATGGCATACCTTGCCAGCCTTCTGTAGTACGCTGGTTAACTAAATCTTCAGCATCTACTTGTAACGTATCCATTTTGACATAGTCATCTTCCCATTGCCATGTAGTTGCATCACGATCTTGGTAGACTTCTATTCCATTACCTTCAATGTCAGAAAGATAGAGTGCTTCACTTACTAAGTGGTCACCACCACCAACTTGTATACCTAGGCTAGCAGCATGATATAAAAAATTTGCTAAATCTGCTCTAATAGGGACTAAAAAAGCGATATGAAAAAGTCCAGCTTCTGACATTGCAGGTTTTTTAGCATCAGTAATTGCTCTTAAAGTTACTGTGTGACCAGAATTCCCAATATTTAGGATAGCTAGTGCATCGTCTTTACTAGCAAGTGTTAAACCGAGTACTTCTGTATAAAATTGTGTCATCTTAGTTAAATTTGCGACATTTAATGTGATATTAGTGACTTGCGTTGCAGTCGAATCATGAAAAGTCATAATAACCTCCTGTGGTTAACATGTATTTGTTTTAGATACAAGTTAAATATAAGTGATTTTAAGTATTAAGTCAATGTGTAAGTTTTATTTTTAAATTTCGATTTTAAAAAAATATATTGTGTATAGTGATAATTAGGCATATTGCAAAAAGAGTGGTAAGATAACGACTTAAGTATAAATTGAAAAATAGTAAAGGTTTATTCTAACAAATAAACATGGCTTAATTGTCTGTGTGTACATACAAGGAGCGACACTTTAAACGTGGAAACTTTTAAAATTAAAATTCGTTAGCATCATTATATAGCTTGATAATATTTTAGAAACTTGCATAAAGATTTGAAAATAGATAAATCTATATAAAGGATACGAGGAAACTTTAATGAAAACTAAGTTAGTAAAAGAAAAGTTAGATTGGCCGGTATTTTTAATAAGTGCTGGTGTTTTAGTTATTTTTGTAATTATGTCAGCGTTCTTTACAGGTGGCACTGCAAAGTTTGTGCAACAAAGTTTTGAGATTTCTATTAAATATTTTGGGGCTTTTTGGCAACTATTATTATTAGCAACATTTTTTATAGGATTAGTGATAGCTATTTCAAAATACGGCAAGGTCCGTTTGGGCAATGTTGATAAGCCTGAAATGAGTTACTTTAAATGGGCAGCAATTGTTGTCACGTCAGGTTTAGGTGCTGGTGCAATCTTTTGGGCAGCAGCAGAACCAATGTATTACTTTTTAGACGTGCCACCGACTATGGGGGACGGAATTAAAAATAAATCTGCAGAGGCAGTTCCAGCTGCAATGGCACAAAGCTTCACGTCGTGGGGATTTACTGCTTGGGCAGTTTACGGTGCCATTAGCGGTATTGTAATTATGTACGCACATTATAATAAAGGGTTGAAAATGAGACCACGTACATTATTATATCCAGTATTTGGAGCAAAGATTGAAAATAATAAAATTGGTTCTTTAACTGATGTTTTTTGTATTTTAGGTGCTGTAGCCGGAACGATAGGAACGATAGGATTTTTTGGCTTCCAATTTAGCTTTTGGTTACATAGTATTTTAGGTGTACCCGACAATTTGGTCACACAGATTGTTGCTGTAGGAGGCTTGACGGTATTAGTAACTATTTCCGCTGTCACTGGAATAAATAAAGGAATCCAATTTTTAAGTACATTGAATATTTGGTTAGCACTAGCTATAGGAGCATTTATCTTATTATTTGGCCCAGGACATTTCATTATCGATACATTTATTTCATCTTATGGAACGTATATCTCTGATTTTGTCAAAATAGGTACATTTAGAGGAGATGATGAATGGGCTGGCGCATGGATGTTGTTCTTTTTCGGATGGTTTATAGGTTATGGACCATTAATGGCAATTTTAGTTGCGCGTGTATCTCGTGGACGCACGATTCGTGAAATCTTTTTCTTAGTATCAGTCGTAGCAGCAGTGGTATCGCATTTTTGGTTTACCATTTTAGGTGGAAGTGGATTATTTTATGAACAACAACATAACGGTTCGGTGAGTGGACCATTAGCAGATAATGGTTTACCTGCTGCAGTTATCGCATTAGCCAATCAATTGCCTTTAGGTGATGTTTTAGTATTTGCCATATTAATTTTAACGTTTGTTTTCGTTATTACAACTGCAGATTCAATGTCATATTCCATTTCAATGGCTGTTACAGGTGAAGGGAATCCACCTAAATTAATCCGTTTGTTTTGGGTCATTATTATGGGTGTGATTTCTGTTATTTTAATTAATATTGGAGAAGGTAGTATTGACGCCTTACAGTCATTTATTGTCGTCACGGCTGTACCCATCTCAATAATTATGCTGCCGGTACTGTGGACTGCCCCTAAAATAGCGCATGTTTTAGCCATAGAACAGGGAATTACGTCAACGCATAAAAAAGGACAACAAGTCGTAGTATTTGAGGAAAGTAAAGAAGAGTAATACAACTAGATTAGCATTTTACTAGAGCTAGCCTTTATTTCAAATAGTAGCACAAACCATAACAGAGAGTGAATACACACCGTTAATGAAAACAAGTTGATGCTGTGTATTTGCTCTTTTTGCATGTAATCAAACACTTAAATCAGCAATACAAGGTGTGGTAAGATGTATTTAACATAAACCAAAAGGGGTGATTATAGTGGGCGTATTTTTAAAATTAACATGGTTTTTTAAAGCACAAAAATTCAACTATATCTTGGGTTTAATCATGTTAATTACAATAGCTTTAATTGAATTATTACCACCTCAAATTATTGGTAAGACGATAGATGGTATGACGAATCAAGTGCTAACTGGCAAAATGCTAATCATATATTTATGTATATTGGTTTTAGCAGCACTTTTACTATATGGTTCGCGCTATGTCTGGAGATTATCTATTTTTGGGACAAGTCAAAAATTAGGCAATATATTGCGTCGTTACTTATATCGCAAATATACAGAAATGAGTCCGTATTTTTATCAAAATAGACGGACAGGGGACTTAATGGCACATGCTACTAACGACATAAATGCTGTCCAAAATGCAGCGGGTGCTGGTATTTTAATGATTGCAGATTCATTAATTACTGGTGGTATGGTCATTATAACTATGGCACTGACCGTAAGTGTAAAATTAACGTTAATTGTGTTAATACCACTACCTATTATGGTAATAATGACGCGCTATTATGGAAAATTATTGAGCCATGGCTTTAAAAAAGCACAGGCGGCATTTAGTAAATTAAATGATAAAACACAAGAAAGTGTTGCGGGTATTAAGGTCACTAAAACATTTGGTTATGAGACAGAAGATCAAGCTGATTTTAAGGGGCTTAGTGATGAAGTGGTTAGAAAGAATTTATATGTTGCAAAAGTTGATGCACTTTTTGACCCAACGATAATGTTAGTATTTGGTACAAGTGAGTTTTTGGCAATTACTTTTGGTTCGTTCATGGTACTAAATGATGAAATTACTTTGGGACAGTTAATTACGTTTGCAACATATCTTGGCATGCTAGTGTGGCCACTATTAGCATTGGGCCTGTTTTTTAATATAGTACAGCGTGCAAAGGCTTCTTATGAACGAATAGAAGTAATCTTGAATACGCCGAATAGTATTGAGACAGATTACAGTACAACAGCTCAGCCACAAGGTGATATTGAATTTAATATTGCGCAGTTTCATTACCCAGGAAATAAGGCGAAAGGAGTTCACGATATACACTTTACAATACAACCAGGCATGACTATTGGCATTGTAGGGCGTACAGGTTCAGGAAAAAGTACACTAATAAAGTTACTGTTGCGACAATTTGATACTGACAAACCAAATGATATTACATATGGTGATATACCGTTACGTCATTATCAATTAGGACAATTACGCGCACAATTTGGATATGTGCCTCAAGAACACTTTTTATTCTCTACTTCAATCCGTAACAATATTGCTTTCGGTAATATGGAAGCCAATGATTCACAAATTCATGAAGTTAGCCGCTTAAGTCATGTGCACAAAGATATCCAACAATTTACGGAGGGCTATCAAACTGTTGTAGGTGAACGAGGTGTATCATTATCAGGCGGACAAAAACAACGTATTGCTATCGCACGTGCGCTTCTTATTGATCCTGAGGTGTTGATTTTAGATGATTCATTATCAGCTGTAGATGCACAAACAGAAGAAACTATTTTAGCTAATATGCATACATTGCGACAGGGCAAAACAAATATTATCACTGCTCACCGTATGAGTGCGGTGAAACATGCTGATTTAATTATTGTAATGGATAGAGGCACAATTATAGAACGCGGTACCCACCAAACGTTAATAGAACGAAAAGGGTGGTATTTCGATACTTATACTGCACAAGCATTACAAGAACAACATGCGCAACACCTCAATGATTTGACGGAAGGAGATGAAGGAAATGTCTAAGATAACTTCACTCTCAGCGAAGGATCAAGGTAAAACGGTGTTTCGTTTAATCAAATATACCTCACCATATAAAGGTATTATTGCGTTGGCATTTTTAATGTTAACGTTAGCCACCGTCACTAGTATGTTGACGCCGTACTTAATAAAAGTTTTTATTGATGACTTTTTAACACCTAACAACTTTCCACAAAATAAATTAATATTATTAGTAGGATTTTTTATAGGGATACAGATTATTGGCGCAATTGCTACATATATTAATGATTATATGTTTCAATACTTAGCCTTCAAAGTAATTCAGCAATTAAGAATAGATGCATTTAATAAACTTGGGTCATTAGGCATGCGCTATTTTGATAAAGTTTCTGGTGGAAGCATCGTTTCTAGATTGACAAATGACACAGAAACAATAGTTAATATGTTTATCGGCGTTTTTTCTACTGTAATTATGGCCGTATTCATGATGATTTCTAGCTACATTATGATGTTCATCCTAGATGTGCAACTTGCTTTATACGCATTAATCTTTATGCCAATTATTATATGTTTACTAATTATTTATCGAAAATATTCTGCTATTCTATTTAATAAATCAAGGCAATTGTTGTCAGACTTAAATTCGAAGTTAGCTGAATCTATTGAAGGTATGACGATGATCCAAGCATTGAATCAACAAAAAAGATTAAATGATGAGTTTAATCAAATTAATGACGAGCATTACGATTATATGCTAAAAACAGTGAAATTAGATAGTTTATTACTACGACCTGCAATTAGTATGCTTGCTATTTTTGCGACGGTTATGATTTTAGGTTATTTTGGAATTATTAGTTTTAGTGCAACAATTACGGCAGGCGTTGTGTTTGCTTTTATCCAATATATGGAACGTTTTTTTGAACCTATAAATCAAGTGAGTCAAAATTTAAACGTGTTACAGCAAGCTATAGTATCTGCGAGTCGTGTGTTTGAACTTATAGATGATGAAACATATGAACCGAAGCAAGATGTGAATAATGAGCACCAAATCACAGAAGGAAAAGTGACATTTGAAGATGTCAGTTTTAGTTATAATGGCGAGACAGACGTGCTTAAGCATATTAGTTTTACAGTAAATCCAGGTGAAACAGTTGCCCTTGTCGGTCATACTGGGTCAGGAAAAAGTTCTATTATTAATTTGTTTATGCGTTTTTATGAATTTGAAAGAGGTCAAATTATGATTGATAATCAATCTCTTAAATCATTTTCTAAAGACGAATTAAAATCAAAAATTGGGCTTGTACTACAAGATGCTTTTATATTTTACGGCACTATTTTATCGAATATTAAACTGTATCATCCAAAAATGACTTTTGAACAGGCTCAAGCTGCAGCATCTTTTGTGCAAGCTGATCGCTTTATTCAGCAATTAGATGGACAATATGAACATAAAGTGACAGAAAAAGGTAGTGCTTTTTCCAGTGGTGAACGGCAATTAATAGCTTTTGCTCGTACTATGGCAGTTGATCCTAAAATACTTATACTTGATGAAGCTACCGCTAATATTGATTCTGAAACAGAAGAACAAATTCAAGCTGCATTAAATCATATGCGTCAAGGTAGAACAACAATTGCTATAGCGCATAGATTAGCAACAATTCAAGATGCAGATCAAATATTAGTCTTAAATAATGGCGAAATCGTAGAACGCGGAACACATGATATGCTTATCTCACAACAAGGCATATATTATCAAATGTATCAATTACAAAAAGGGAGTGGGACAGAAATCTGATTTTGAAAAAATGATTACGTCGTCCCACCCCGGCAAGGATGACTAGCGTTGAAACAAGCTTGGTTTGAAGCGCAATTTCAATGCAGTCAGCTACTGCCCTATGAAAAAAGGTTTCGA